>JAFVFA010000120.1 GCA_017475725.1 Spirochaetales bacterium | reverse complement strand
GCACGCTTCATGGAGTCGTAGACAGGGCTCCTGAATTCAAGTTCAGATTTCCTGTCAGCTCTGATTGAGAAGTTCTCCGTCTCGTATGCGAATACTCCGACGTACTTCATGATTGAGTTGACGATGGCTGTGGCACCGTTGGCGTTGAATGTGAACGGGTTGACGACCTGTGTCGGTCTGAACAATGACATGTCAACAACAAGATGGAGTCCGAATGTGAGGTTGTTGAGATAGATTGTCGGATCGACGTAGACCTCGAGGTTCTTTCCGAAGCCTCCGATTCTGCCGTCCAGGAATGACTTGTAGCTTGAGCTTGGATGGTCAAGGCCGTAGATGACGCCGATCGTTGCACCGAATCTGAAGTTGGATTCCTTCTTCTCCTCCTCCGGCACAACCTCCTGCGGCTCTGGTCTTGGGCTGGTCTCGATAGGTGTCTTCTCAGGCTCTGCTGGTGCCGGCTCTGCCGGTGCGGCCGGTGCAGACTCTGCTGCAGGCTCCTGGGCAACCGCAGTCTCAGGCTCGGATGCGAACAGACTTGCGATGTAGAGCGGAAGCTCCTTCTCGATGAGGGCGACAGCGTAGTCGAACTCGACCTTTCCATAGGTCTCAGGATAGGTGATCGTTGCCTTGCCCGGCTCTGTGACCTCATAGTAGATTCCCTTGACATCCTCTGGATATGCAACTGATGCCGCATATGCCGCAGCATCGATCTCCTGGCTTGTCACGAAGTCCGGATATGACAGGAATGCTGTTCCGACATAGGCTTCAAGAGTTGCGCTGAATCCAGCATAGCTGAATGTGTGCGAGAGTGGTCCCGGAACCTCTTCGGCAGTCTCCTCAACAGGCTGTGCAACAGGTTCTGCCACAGGCTCGGCTGCTGGTGCTGCTGGTGCCGGTTCCTCGACTTCGAACTCTGCCTCTGTCTGGAGAAGCTCGTTGAGATAGGCCGGAAGCTCCTTCTGGAGAAGGTCCATGGCAATGTTGAACTCAGCCTCGCCGTAGGTCTCCGGATAGTACACCGTAAGGGCACCGGGTTCTGTGAACTCGTATGTGATGCCTCTGACATACTCCGGATATTTCCATGAAGCCGCTGCTGCAGCCGCATTGATCTCCTCGTTCGTGACGAATTCAGGATATGTCACAAGCGCCTGTCCGATGTAGGCTGTTATTGTTGCGCTGTAACCACCGTATCTGAATGTCCTTGAAAGCGGTGCAGGGGCAGCTGGAGCCTGTGCTGCAGCCTGATCGGCTGCCGGCTGTTCGGCGGCCTGCTCGACGGTCTCTTCAGCAGTGGTCTTGCTTGGCCAGTATGTTGAGGCGTCGATCGGCGAAGGGGTCGAATCGCTCTTCGCATTGTTGATGCAGGTGCCCTCAGGGACTGTGGTCTTCTTCCCTGTGATCAGGTTTGTGGCGCTTGCCTTTCCTGCGCTGACGTATGCTGATTCCTCAGCGGCATCGGAAGTCACGTAGATCTCCGAGTTCGCCTCTGCAGCGTAGTATGTCACTGTGGTCCTGACTCTGAATGCCTTTGTGGAAGCCGCTGCCGCCTTTCCGTCAAGGAGGTAGATCTCAGGTGTTCCGCCCAGGCTTGTGATCTGGACCAGTGAATTCGGCTCGATCTGCACGATGATGGAATCATTCGCAAGGGTGATCCCGTCCTCTGCCGTCTGGACTACATAGCCTGTTGAAAGCTTGGTGGCGTTCTCGACGACCTTGTAGTTGTTGTCGTAGATCTTTGCATCTCCGGTCTCACCCTTGACGGTGATGGGGGCTGCAAACACTGCACATGTTGCCATGAAAAGCACCAAAAGCGTTGTGACCAGCTTTTTGCCCATGGCGTTTCTGGAAAATGTTTTCATACTGACTCCTTCGGAAATCTCCGAATTTCTCACATATTATCACTCTATAATATATCGAAAATCAGATTGCCGCAATGCATTATATCGAGATATATAGTGTTTTGGAGGGTTGAAAGCTACCTTTTTATGCTACATGTCAGGTTGTGGGCCTTGAAGACGTGCTCTCTGGCGAACCTGTCCATATGGCAGAGTTCCCTGACGATGGGCTTGATGGAGGACCTGATGTTCGTCTGGTCATAGGGGCAGACCGGCTTGACCACAGGCAGGTCATAGGTTTGGGCGAGTCTTACAGGAGTGTTCTCGTGGATCTCGATCATCGGCCTTATGACATAGAGGTCACCGTCGAAGAACTCCTGGACCGGGTTCATGGTGGCGAAGTCACCTCGGAAGAACAGATTCATTATGCTGGTCTCCACAAGGTCATCAAGGTGATGACCCATGGCTATCTGCCTGAAGCCTCTCCTGTTGGCGATCTCGAACAGAATCCTCCTGCGGTTCCTGGCGCAGATGTAGCAGTTGTACCCCTCAGGGTCCTTCACCGACGGGAACTGGGGCTCGTCGATGATCTCAAAATCTATGTCCAGATCCCTGAAGTACTGTCTGAGCCTATCCTTTGCGGAATCCTCTATGGGGTGCTCGATCCAGTTGATCATGATGCCGTGGAGGGTGTAGCTGATGGGCAGCCACCTCCTTCTGATCGAGAGGGCCATCGCAAGGGCAAGAGAGTCCTTTCCTCCGGAGACTGCAAGCAGGATGTCCTCTCCGTCGCGTATCATGTCGAAGTCGTTGATCCCTTTTCCCACATCCTTGATGAACCTCATGACCCAAGGCTGCATGTTGCCATCGATCACGTTGCGGTATGAGAGCTTTGAGCTGTCGAATTCGCTGATGATGGGTTCCTTCATATGCACCTCTTTCCACGATGATAATCGAAAACACGACATTTGAAAACTCTTGAGGTAAACGCCGTTTTGGGTGAGAATGTCAGCGATGAAGAAGTTCATGGTGTCTGCCTTTCTGTCTCTTGTCCTCTGTGCATCCGTCCTGGGTTCCTCGGTAAGATCCTTCCTTCCGTCCAACACCAGGGTCCCCAGTCTGCCGGTGGACTCGGTGATAGGGCAGGTGGCGGAACCGGATTCCACCTCCGCCCATGAGCTCCTGTGGAGGGCCCTCGCTTCGGAGTACTCCTTCGAGTGGACGGAGACCTGCCTCCGCGATGATGTCAGACAGTCGCTTGTCAGTCTGTTCGGTCCATGGCTCTCGGAGCACCTTCCCTCAGCAGAGGTGCTGCTCTCCGTCTCCCATGCGAACTCGGACGGCAGCATAGGCATTGACGCAAGGGTGGGTGATTCCTGCATGTCCTTCATAGTGGACGGGGACAGGATAGTGTCAATGAAGCTGCTGGCGGCAGACAATTCTTAAAAATTTGGCTGATGGGACTTGCTCTTTTTTCGCAAATGTTCTATAAAGTCATAGTCTTGGCGGCGTAGCTCAGCTGGTAGAGCAATCGGCTCATATCCGATCGGTCAGGGGATCGTGGCCCTTCGCCGCTAAACAAATGTGAATGCCGGGATTCGTTCTCGGCATTTTTCTTTTTTCGGGGGTTCGCATGGTAAGGTTCTCCGTCCTGGGTTCAGGCAGCTGCGGCAACAGCTACATATTCTCGACTGACAGCAGAGAGCAGACCCTGTTCGATGATGCGGCCTCGGAGAGCTCCATCCTGGTTGATGCAGGATACTCGCTGAAGCAGCTGAAGCTCAGAATCGCCGATGGCGGTTTTGACTATGATTCGATACAGTCCCTTTTTCTGACCCATCTCCATCCTGACCATGCCCACTGTGCGGGGACATTCGCCAGACAGACGCACAAACCCGTGTATGTCAGCAGAAGGTGCCGGTCCCTTGCAAGCCATGAGTATCTGGCGCTGTCCCTCCCGGAGGGCTCTGAGAGGACGATAGACCCTGACTCCATGGTCAATGTCGGGCCGTTCGAGGTGTCCTGCTTCTATACGAGCCATGACAGCGGCGGGAGCTGCGGCTACAGGATAGAGGTGGACGGGAAGGTCCTTGTGATAATCACGGACACGGGCGTCTACAACCAGGAGATGGTCATGGCAGCCAAGGAGGCTGACGTCCTTTTCCTTGAGTCCAACTATGATGTGGAGATGCTGAGAAGGGGACCCTATCCGCTCAGACTGCAGAAGAGAGTCGCGGGTGACAGGGGGCATCTTTCCAACGACCAGGCCAGGAGCCTCCTCCTTGAGGCGGGTTTCGACATCAGCCGTAAGCATGTCTATCTGATCCATCTGTCATCCAACAACAACACCGTGGAGCTGGTCAGCAGGGCAATGGCTGAATTCAACGCGACCGTCTGCGCCAGAGGGGAGCGTTATTGCGGTGTTGTTTAGGTATAGATTTCCTATATCGGAATTTTAGATGGGTTTCTGGATCCTCACCGTTATTGACTAAGGACCTGACATTTAAATAGTATATGACGTTATAGGAGAT
>JAFVFA010000119.1 GCA_017475725.1 Spirochaetales bacterium | reverse complement strand
GATACAGTGCCAGCACACATGTCCTGCACACGTCGACATCCCCGGATACATCGCACTCACAGGCAAGGGCCAGTACGATGAGGCCATGGCTCTGATCAGGAAGGACAACCCGTTCCCGTCAGTCTGCGGCTATGTCTGCGAGCATCCATGCGAGACAAGGTGCAGAAGGAACATGGTCGACAACGCTGTGAACATCTGCGGAATCAAGAGATTCGCTGCTGACCACAGCACAAAGGACATCCAGCCCAAGAAGTACGAGGCTACAGGGAAGAAGGTCGCGGTCGTCGGTGGCGGACCTGCAGGACTGACTGCAGCCTACTACCTCTCACTGATGGGCCACAGCGTCAAGGTCTTCGACCAGCGCGAGAAGCTTGGCGGAATGCTCCGCTACGGAATCCCCGACTACAGGCTCCCGCAGGATGTTCTGGACAGGGACATCCGCCATATCCTGGACCAGGGTGTGGAGGTCGAGACCGGCGTTGCAATAGAGTCCAGCGACGAGATGAACAGGCTCAGGAAGGAGTACGATGCGGTTCTGATCACGACCGGAGCGCACATCGACAGAAAGCTCAACATCGAGGGCGAGGACGCACAGAACGTCATAAGCGCAGTCGAGCTTCTCAGAAATGTAGGAGCAGGCATCAGACCGGACTTCAGGGGTAAGACCATCTGCGTCATAGGCGGTGGAAACGTCGCCATGGACTGCACCAGAACCTGTCTCAGACTTGGTGCCGCACACGTCAAGTGCCTCTACAGAAGAAGACTCGAGGACATGACCGCCATCCGCGAGGAGATCGAGGATGCACAGGCCGAGGGTGTCGAGATGATGCCGATGCAGGCTCCTGACCATGTCGAGAAGGACAGCCACGGCAAGGTATCCGCAATGTGGATACAGCCCCAGATAATCGGCCGAATAGGGAACGATGGCAGACCGTCCGTCAGAAACGCTGACACGAAGGCCGTCAGGATCCCGTGCGACTATGTCATCGTGGCCATCGGACAGGCCATCCTGATCAAGCCGTTCGCAGATGCAGGACTTGCCACACAGCGCGGAGCCCTTGTGACGGACAGCACATCCCAGGCATACGAGAACGTCTTCGCAGCCGGAGACGCCGTCACCGGACCTGCAACCGTCATACGTGCGGTCGCAGGCGGAAAGGTCGCTGCAGCCAACATCGACAGCTTCCTTGGCTTCAACCATGAGATAACATGCGATGTCCTCATCCCGACGGCCGCACTTGCCAACACACCGTCCTGCGGAAGGGTCCAGACCAAGCTCAGGAACTTCGAGTCCCTGGTGGACAACTTCGTTCTGGCCTCCGAGGGGATGACCTACGAGGAATGCAAGCAGGAATGCTCCAGATGTCTGAGATGCGACCACTTCGGACTTGGAGTGCTTAAAGGCGGGAGGGTAGAGAAATGGTGAACATCACAATCAACGGAACACAGGTTCAGGTCAAGGAGGGGACATCCATCCTTGATGCGGCAATCGAGAACGGAGTCAAGATCCCGCATCTCTGCTACCTGAAGGACATAAACGTCATTGGCGCCTGCCGCATGTGCTGCGTGGAGGTCGAGGGCGAGGACCGTCTGATCCCGGCCTGCGAGAACAATGTACGCGAGGGCATGGTCATCAGGACTGACACGGCAAAGGTCAGAAGCGCCCAGAGGACAAACCTCGAGCTCATACTCAGCCAGCACAACGGCTACTGCCCGTCCTGCACCAGAAACGGTTCCTGCCAGCTCCAGAAGCTCTCCGAGGAGTACAACATCTCCGTCAATCCATATCCGCTGAACCTGCCTTCCGACAAGTTCACGAAATGGCCGCAGGACTTCCCGCTGATCCGTGACGCATCCAAGTGCATCAAGTGCATGAGATGCATCAGCGTGTGCGAGAAGGTCCAGAGTCTGGGCATCTGGGACCTGGAGGGCTCCGGCGGAAGGACCCACATTGTCGTCAGCGGCGGAAAGACCATTGACAAGGTCCCTTGCTCAATCTGCGGCCAGTGCATCACACACTGCCCGGTCGGGGCACTGCATGAGCGCGACGACGTCAAGCGCGTGGTCGATGCGATCAATGACCCGGACAAGGTCACCGTTGTGCAGATCGCCCCTGCAGTCAGAGCATCATGGGGCGAGGCGATGGGTCTCTCCGATGACAAGGCCACAGTCAATCTTCTTGCTGGTGCCCTGAGGGCTGCCGGATTCGACTATGTGTTCGACACAAGCTTCTCCGCCGACCTCACAATCATGGAGGAGGGCTCGGAGTTCCTTGAGAGGCTCAAGAAGGGCGACCTTGACAAGTACCCGATGTTCACCAGCTGCTGCCCGGGTTGGGTCCGATTCATCAAGACCCAGTTCCCTGAGCTCGTCGGCCAGCTCTCAAGTGCGAAGAGCCCGCAGCAGATGTTCGGCTCTGTGATCAAGGACTATTTCGCCAAGAGCATCGGCAAGCAGCCCAAGGAGATCTTCAGCGTCTCCATCATGCCTTGCACAGCCAAGAAGGCGGAGTGCGACATCCCGACAATGCAGCGTGACGGGGTCAAGGACGTTGACTGCGTCCTGACTACAAGAGAGGTCACCAAGTTCATCAAGAGCTGCGGAATCGACATCAACAAGGTCCGGGAGACCGAGTTCGACCGCCTGATGGGCGACTACACCGGTGCAGGTGTCATATTCGGTGCAACCGGAGGTGTCATGGAGGCTGCCCTCAGAAGCGCATACTTCCTGGTGACCGGAAAGAACCCGGATGCAGACGCCTTCAAGGAAGTCCGTGCAAAGGGTACTGGCGCAACCATCTTCGACGAGAAGCCATGGCGTGAGCTCTCATTCGAGCTTGCAGGCAGACAGCTCAGAATTGCAGTGGCCTCTTCCTTGGGCAATGCAAGGAAAATCTGTCAGGCAATCGTTGATGGGACTGTCAAATATGACTTTGTTGAGATCATGGCCTGTCCTGGCGGATGCGCCGGAGGCGGTGGACAGATCATTCTTGGAGATGATGTCGAGCGTGCACGTGAGCGCGGCAAGAAGCTCTACAAGATCGACAAGAATATGGCCGAGCGCTTCAGCCACGAGAACCCTGACGTCCTCAAGCTCTACAAGGATGACTACGGTGCTCCGCTGAGCCACAAGTCGGAGGAGTACCTGCACACTGACCACTTCGCCTGGAACGTGTGACATCTGATCCAGATTGATTGATGGGGTTGCTACGGGACCAAACCGGGCAACCCCGTTTTTTTTGTATTCCGATTCTTCGTTGGCAGACTGATAAAAAAACCGACCCTTTCAGGTCGGTCATTGTCTTTCGAGATCTACGGGGCTCGAACCCGTGGCCTCCACCGTGACAGGGTGGCGTGATAACCAGCTTCACCAAGATCCCTTGCTTAACGCAATATGAACTTACAATATTCATTTTCATTTGTCAACATCAAACGGAAAAAAGTTGAAAAAAGACATCTTGGAAGACCGCATGATATAATCTATAATTCATGAAGACTCTAGGAGCAGGCATTGAAATGGAAATACAGAAACAGATTCTTCTGTTCTTCGCCGGCCTACATGGACCGGTCTTGAACGTCTTGGCACAGCTGTTCACGATATTCGCGGAGGAGTATGCCCTCATTGCGATAGGGGTGTTCATCTTCTGGAACATCGACAAGAAGAAGGGGTTCTCATCCTGCTTCTCCCTTCTTGCCGCCACGAACGTGATGAATGTGATAAAGGCCATCATACGTTTCCCCAGACCATGGATGCTGATCGAAGGTCTTGACACCGTCAGGCAGGAGACCGCGACAGGCTACTCGTTCCCGAGCGGTCACACGACCTGCGCAGCAAGCTTCTACAGTGCAGTTGCTATCAACTTCAGAAGAAGATGGCTTTCCATCATATGTACGGTCCTGATCCTCTTTGCGGGTTTTTCCAGAATGTTCCTCTGCGTCCACTGGCCGATGGATGTGGCCTGCGGACTGCTGGTCGGTTTCGGCAGCACCTTCATGCTGATGAACTGGATGAACAGCCTCTATGAGGACAAGGGCAAGTGCATAAGAGTCAGTCTGCTGATCGGTGCTGCATGCACCTTGGCTTTCATTGT
>JAFVFA010000118.1 GCA_017475725.1 Spirochaetales bacterium | reverse complement strand
TGTATTATGGCCTTTGCACACTCGTTGCATGGGAACATGACAACATAGAGCGTGCAGCCGCGGAGATCGCGGGAGATGCTGTTCAGGATGGCGTTCAGCTCCGCATGGCAGACAAAGGGGTATTTGGTCTCAAGGGGGGCACCGGTTCTGGCCCAAGGGAGGACATCATCGCTGCAACCTGTGGGGAAGCCGTTGTAACCTGTTCCCACTATCTTCTTGTCTTGGTTCACAATGCAGGCACCCACCTGGGTGTTCGGGTCCTTGCTGCGCATTGCAGAGAGCATCGCGACGCTCATGAAGTACTCATCCCAAGTGATATAGTCAGTTCTCTTGTCCATGCTTTCACCTCCTGGAAACGCTGCCTTGAAGTATAGCACGGATACTATTGGGCTTGTCGATTAATTTTCGATATGGTAATTTATATAGGGTATATCAATGGGGGAAAGGAGAGGTTAAGAAATGAAGATTCAGAAGGCGGCTGAGGACTATCTTGAGACAATGCTCATACTCAAAGAGGAGAAAGGCTACATCCGCTCAATAGACATAGCACAGCATCTCGGAGTGACAAAGCCAAGCGTCACCTACGCAACCAAGAGGCTTAGGGAGAACGGTTACATCACAATGGACAACGACGGTCTCATCAAGCTCACCGATTCGGGCATGGAGATAGCAAACCGCATCTACACCAGGCACAAGGTTCTGACTGACCTCTTCACAAAACTCGGTGTTCCCGCCGAAATCGCACGTGAGGATGCCTGCAAAGTGGAACACGATCTCAGCCCGGAGACCTTTGCGGCCATCTGTGAGGCGAACAAGAAATTCTGAACCATGCCCGCTGACTTCACACCAGAGTCCCACAAATGCGAGCTCGCCATTCCAGCTGGGTCTCTTCAGTGTGCGCTCTACGCATTCAAAGGCGGAGCCGATGCCGTATATCTCGGCATGAAGAGCTTCTCTGCGAGGAAAGGCGCAGTGAACTTCTCATTCGAGGATGTCAGGAAGCTCAAGGCATACTGCGTCTCCAACGGCAGGAAGTTCTACATAACCCTCAACACAATAGTGAACGACAGTGAGATGACAGAGGTTATACCCATGCTCAGGCAGCTGGAGTACGTCCAGCCGGATGGGGTCATAGTCCAGGACCTGGGAATAGCCAAGACAATCAGAGAGCACTTCCCAAGCCTCCCGCTCCATGGTTCAACCCAGCTTGCCGTCCACACAATCAATGGCGTGAAAGAGCTTCAAAGTCTTGGATTCTCACGTGTTGTACTATCCAGAGAGCTATCATTTGAAGAGATAAAGGAAATCCGTGAAGCCTGTCCAGATGTGGAGCTGAAGATCTTCATACACGGCGCCCTCTGCTACGGATTCTCAGGTCTCTGCATGGCAAGCCAGTGCATCACAGGCAGAAGCGCCAACCGCGGCGCCTGCGCCCAGATATGCAGGACATGGTTCTCCTGCAAGGAGACAGGCACCGACAACTGGCTTTTCAGCATGAAGGACCTCTGTCTCGGCGATCTGGTCAAGAGGTATGTGGAGATAGGAATCGACTCCATGAAAGTCGAGGGCCGGATGAAGGGCCCGGACTATGCATACTGGACGGCCCGCTACTACAGCCTTCTGCTTGAAGGCAGGACGGAGAATGACCAGGAGGTCCGTTGGGCTAAGGAGGCCATGCAGGTCTCGTTCTCAAGGGAGACCACAACCGGCTTCTTCCCTACAGGAAAGGCAGGAAGCACAGGCTCCCAGATCATGGTCTCCAGTTCCGACCCGGGCCACAGAGGAATCCAGGTGGGCACAATCGAGAGGGTCCTTGCAAACAAGGCCATTGTACGGTTCTCAAAGCCTGTAGCAATAAGGGATGGACTCAAGGTTGTCTCAGGCAACCGGAGCGCAAGCTTCAGCCTGAGCCACATAGACGGCAACAAGTCATTCATCTCGGAGGGGGAGACCGCCACCATCA
>JAFVFA010000117.1 GCA_017475725.1 Spirochaetales bacterium | reverse complement strand
TGAGTCTCTTCTCCGTGTACTCGACGGCTATGGTTCCGCTGAAACCTGTGGCTTTTGCGCCAATGATGTCCCGGATCAGGTTGTCTCCCACAAAAACACTCTCCTCAGGCCTCACTCCGGCCTCCTGAAGGGCCATGTAGTAGATTGCCGGATGGGGCTTTCTGAGCATTGTTATCGAGGACTGCTGGACGGTGCAGAAGAGGTCTCTGATGCCGTCGTTGTCCAGCCATTCGTCGATCTCCTTGGTCCCCACAAGGTCGCTAATGATTCCGACCTTGTATCCGCGACGCCTGATCTCCTTGACCGTCTCGATTCCTCCAGGGACCACAAGGCGTTCACCCTTGGCCCTTCTGAAGTTGTAGGTCAGCTCCGTTGCATATGACTCTATGTAGTCCCTGTCCAGTTCGGGGCAGAGCCAACGGGACCAGAGGTACTTCTCAGGTGGTTCGCACATGAAATGCAGGACCCATTCCCTGTAGACGTCATACCGCTTGTTCAGGAAGTCATAGTACGAATCCGGGTCCATGTCGGTCTTGCATATCTCCGCTATGCGCTTTCTGGCGGCATCGGAGAAGGGCTTGTTCTCATAGACCTCTCTGAATGTTCCCCCAAGATCGAGGAACAGTGCTTTGATGTTCTCCTTCATTCTTGGCTCCTCATACTCTTCTGATCTTATCCCATGCCACGTAAGGTGCCTTCGGGAATATGTCCTTCAGCTCTGCAAAGTCATAGATGATTGCATCAGGTCTGTTCTCGTCTGTGATCTTCTCCTTTGCAAGCTTCTCCGGGGTGGTGTAGAGGATGAACATGCCGTATCCGGCAAGCCTTGTGCCTTCAACGTCTCTGTTCAGATTGTCTCCGATGTATACGCAGCGCTCAGGCTTGACTCCAAGGAGTCTGCAGGCCTTGTCGCTGATTCTTGGATCCGGTTTTCTGATTCCCTCGACACAGGAGAGGAGGACTGCTCCAAAGTACTTCTCAAGGTCATCCTCCTTGAGCCAGCGTGGAATCTCCTGGCTTGTGACCAGGTTGCTGATGATTCCGAGCTTGTAGCCGTTGGCATACATGTCTCTGACGGACTGTGCACCATTTGGGGCAACGACTCTGCGACCGTCCTTGTTCCTGTATTCTATGGTGAGCTCGATGGCGTTCTTCTTGATCAGTTCCCTGTCGTATTCAGGGGTGAGCCACTTTGTCCAGAGCTCCTCTTCCGGAGCCTCCTTCATTGTATCGAAACACCACTTGCGGTAGCCGGCATATCTGTAGTCCAGGAACTTGCAGAACTCATCCGGGTCACCTTTCTCGCCGCACATCTCGGCGATCTTTCTGCGAGCCTCAGCCTCGAACTGAGCATCGCGCTCAACAAGTCTAAGTGTTCCTCCAAGATCATAGAAAATGGCATCAAATTCTCTGTTTTCCATATATTCCCTCTATATGAATTATTTTCAGGCTATTATTTCAGAGGCTTGAAGATGTCAAGCAAATCTGAGATGTTGTTGATTGTATAGTCAGGATGGAGTGTGATCTCCTGTGGCTCCTTCTTGATAGTGTCAGGCTCATCGATTCTGATCATCATGGCAAAACCGGCGTCCCTGGTTCCCTGGACGTCTCTGATCGGATTGTCTCCAACGTAGGCACAGTTCTCTGGCTTCTTCCCGATTGCGCGGCAGGCCAGATAGTAGATGGCAGGATCCGGCTTTCTGATTCTCACCTTTGATGAAAGGATGACTGACTTGAAGTAGTGGGCAACCTTGTCCTCTATCATCCAGTCAGGAATCTCAGTCTCCGTGACTGTGTTCGCGATGATTCCCATTGTGTAGCCGCGCTTGTCCAGCTCTATGAGGGTGGACTTGACATCTGGTCTTGGAACTCTTCTTCCATCGTGGTCTCTCCAAAGCCTTGTGAGCCTTCCTGCATTGGCGCAGATCAGCTCGGGATCGTAGTCAGGAAGCAGATACTGGCTCCAAAGTTCCATCTCACTGGCATCGATGAGGGTGGACTTGGCCTGTTTGCGGTACTTTTTCCAGCGCTCTTCCAGCTTTGCGAAAAGCTCGTCATGGCTTTCCTTTGTCTGTATGAGATCCATGAGATCCTTCTCGGCCTTGTCAATGAAATCCTGTTCCGGAAGAACGATTCTCAGTGTGTTTCCAACGTCAAAGAAAATGGTGTCTATCATGTTTTCTCCTTTCTATTGAACCTGCCGATGATCTGCGGAATCTCATCGAGCCTGTCTATCGTGAAATCCGGCTTGGGGGCGTCCGGCCCCTGGAAGCCTGCATCCCTGTGAGCGATGCTCGGGTTGTTGATTCTGATGACCAATGCAAGGCCTGCATTGCGTGAACCGAGGACATCCCTGGAGATGGTGTCACCCACGTAGCAGGTTGTCTCCTTAACTGATCCTATGCGCTCCATGGCATGGTTGAATATATCCGGATCAGGTTTTCTGATGCCGAATTCGCAGGAGGTTACGATGTCCTGATAGTACTTCTCAACGTGATATTCTTTCAGCATATGCGCCGCAAAGGTCTTCGATATCGTGTTCGTCACTATGCCGAGCTTCATGCCCATGGAGGCCAGTTTCTCAGACATTCCAAGCAGTCCCTCTCTGGGTCTGTTGTCCAGTCTGATGTAGTCGTAGGTGAAGGATAGCTCCTCCGCCAACGGAGCAGGAAGGTCCACCCCTATGCCGTAGTCCTTCAGGAAGAAGTCTCTCCAGACCTGAACGCTCGGATACTCCCTGCAGGTTCTCTCCCCAAGGTGCTTGTACTCCTCGGCCCTGCTGTTGAGGATCTGCGCGAACTCCTCCGGTTGTGTGTCTATCCGGATCCCGTGCTCCGAGAGTCTGTATATTATGTACCTTGCATAGTTCACAGTCCGCTGATGATCTCTTCTCTGGGTGAGCAGTGTGCCTCCAATGTCAAACAGTACTGTGTCTATCATCTGAACCTCATCCTAATGGACAAATAGTCTTCGAAAACGTTTGCGTTCATTTTGGATTGTAATCGAGGGAAATATGTTTGTCAACGAATTTTCATTTTCAGCATTTCCCATGGTTTTCTTTTTGTCTGAATAGTATCATAATTCATACAACAAAGACCGTTGGAGGCATTGAAATGACAATCAACAAGGAAAAGAACGGAAATTCACTGGTGATCGCCCTTGAGGGCAGACTGGACACGGTCACAGCTCCGCAGCTCGAAGAGGAGCTCAAGTCATCCATCGATGGTGTTGACGCTCTGACATTCGATTTCGCGAAACTGGTCTACATCTCATCTGCAGGACTCAGAGTCCTCCTTTCTGCACAGAAGACAATGAACAAGCAGGGCAGCATGAGACTTGTCAACGTCGGTGCTGAGATCAAGGACATCTTTGATGTGACCGGATTCTCTGACATCCTTACAATTGAGTGACAGAAACTTAGATGAAGAAGAGAAGGAGACGCAGGTCCATAAGCGACAAGGTGTCGGCTTCGACCTTGAACAGCGCTTTCGGTGTACTTGTGTCAGCCGTTGTGATAATCGTGCTGATGCAGAGCATCAACGTCCTCAACAGTTCAAAGGCCACAATAGAGAACCTTGCGTACTCCATCTCGCAGCAGGTGGACGGCAGCAAGTTCAAGGAGGCCGCTGAAACCGCCACTGGGGATTTCCCCTCAAGCGTGCTGTCGAACCAGTATGTGAGGACCTTCAAGCTGAGGGTGGCCAACCTCATGAAGCGGTACGAGCATGTAAAGGCCGTCTCCTTTATCGTCTTCTCTGAGGACAAGCAGAGCTACACCTACGTCTTTGAGGTGGAGCCCCACGGTTCGGAGGAGGCCCCCGGTCTGGTCGAGCCGTCGTCTGAGGTCTTCAAGCAGAAGAACCTTCCGGTTGTGGGCGATGCCCGCATACCCGCCGCATTCTCCAATTCCAGGACATACGGAAGCATAATAATCACCGCCGAACCCATTATGTACAATGGGGTGGCTGTGGGTTATGTGTGCATTGACATGGCCTTGAGCCAGCCGTTCAAGGAGATCAGGATGTTCTCCTTCCTGGTCTTCCTGTATCTGGCCCTGATATCGTTCCTGAACATGCTCTTTGTAAGGTGGTACTACAAGAGGAACCTGGTCAGGCCCATAAACCAGATCATAGAGGCGGCCAAGGAATACATCTATGAGGACATCCCGGACGAGGAGCTGGAGCTTGATACCAAGCACACATCCTTCCAGAAGCTCAGGATAGACACGGGTGATGAGCTCCAGCAGCTTGCCAACGCCATGAAGAACATGGAGATCGACCTTGGAAGGTACATAGACCACCTCACAAAGGTCACGTCGGAGAAGCAGCGCATGTCCACAGAGCTCGCCTTGGCCACGAGGATCCAGGCACATATGCTTCCGAGCATATTCCCTCCGTTCCCTGAACGGGATGAGTTCGATCTGTACGCGACCATGGCTCCTGCGAAGGAGGTCGGTGGTGATTTCTACGACTTCTTCATGGTCGACCATGACCATCTGGCGTTGGTTGTGGCAGATGTCTCGGGGAAGGGCATTCCGGCTGCGATGTTCATGATGATCAGCAAGATAATCATAAAGAACGTCACCCAGAGCACACACGGCGGGGAGCTCTCTCCGGCATATGTTCTGCAGAAGGCCAACACGATGCTCTGTGAGAACAACGAGGACGAGATGTTCGTGACCGTCTGGCTTGGGATCCTTGAGATATCGACCGGAAAGCTCACCTATGCGAACGCGGGCCATGAGAAGCCTCTGTTCCTGCATGACGGCGTTTGGGCGTTCGATGACAACCGCCATGGCTTTGTCCTTGCGGGGATGGATGGCATGCGGTACAAGGACTTTGAGAGAATCCTTGATCCGGGTGACTTCATCTTCCAGTACACCGACGGAGTCACCGAGGCCACGAACTCCAACGAGGAGCTCTTCGGGGAGGGGCGTGTTATGGCGGTTGCGAAGAGGTCTCCTCTTGATACGACCGAATTCCTGAAGAACATGAGGGCTGAGATAGACGGTTTCGTGAAGGAGGCTCCCCAGTTCGATGACATAACGATGCTTGGACTGAGATACAATGGGGTTGGGAGCAAGAAGAGGTATGAGATGAACATCGAGGCAAAGGTTGAGAACCTTGACAAGGTTCTGGATTTCATAAACGAGAAGCTCGAGGTCAACGATTGTCCAATGAAGGTCCAGATGCAGATCGACGTGGCAGTCGAGGAGCTGTTCGTCAACGTTGCGAACTATGCATACGCCCCGAACACGGGTGATGTCCTGATACAGTTCGTGATCGAGGAGTCCGAAG
>JAFVFA010000116.1 GCA_017475725.1 Spirochaetales bacterium | reverse complement strand
GGAGATAGTCCGCTACGGACTTCCAAGCGGAATCCAGAACTCCGTCATAGCCATAGCCAACGTCTTCGTCCAGTCCAACTACAACACATTCACTTCGACCGCGGTTGCAGGCTGCGGTTCCTATGCCAAGATCGAGGGCTTCGCCTTCATTCCCATAAACGCCTTCGTGGCCGCAATCACCACATGCATCAGCCAGAACCTCGGAGCAGGGAAGCATGACAGGGCCAAGAAAGGTGCGCGGTTCGGGATTATCGTCGGCGTGGCCATTGCTGAGACCATAGGGATAATCGTCTTCATCTTCGGCAGGCACTTCATAGGTCTCTTCAACAGCGACCCGGAGGTTGTCGCCTATGGAGTAAGGCAGGTGCATGTGCAGTCCCTGTTCTACTGCATTCTGGCTCTGTCACACTGCATTGCAGGAGTGATGCGCGGCGCAGGGAAAGCCAAGGTTCCCATGTTCGTGATGCTAGGCGTCTGGTGCATATTCAGAGTTCTCTACATCTCTGTGGCAATGTCCATATCACACACAATAGAGCTTGTTTTTGCAGCTTATCCCCTGACTTGGGCCATATCTTCGGTCATATTCCTGATCTACATGCACAAGTCAAACTGGGTCCACGGACTGGACTGAGGCATCTTCCTTTTAGTCCTGCTTCCTGCTGAATAGCATGTCTGCATTGCTGTCTGAACTGCCCCCGAACTGGTATGAGACATCATAAAGATGGATCTTGTTTCCATTTGGCGAGACTGCCAGAAGCCCAGAGAAAGAGACTGTATTCTCAGCAGTAAGCTCATCCTGGGCATTGAAATGCCATTTATACTCGTTAGTGTATGCTGATCCGACAATTGCAATTGCAACAAGAACTAAGCTGACGGTTTTCTTAATTGAGTCTTCCCCTTCGTCTGGAATTCTAGTTGACCATTTCAGCAGTTGTCAATCTAGATCATCACGTGACGCATCGTCATGCCGTCAGCATATTTATCGGGACAACGAACACACCGTCAGACCGTCTGTAGAGAGGGCCAGTGGCGGTAAGGACCATAAGGAATTCTGGGGCTTTCAGATTGCTGTCGACCATTTTGTCTCTGAGCCTTTTCAGCGAGGATGCACCATCCTCGATCAGCTTGTCGCCGCCTAGCTTTATCTCTATGGCTGCCCATTTGCCGTTCTCAAGGTGGATTACCGCATCGCATTCCAGACCTGCATTATCCCTGTAATGTCTTACTTCTCCGCCAAGCATATCCGAATAGATCCGAAGGTCCCTTACTGCCAAGTCCTCAAAGAACAAACCGAAAGAGGGGAGGTCGTTCATGAGATCCTCAGGCCCTATACCTATGGACCTGCAGGCGATTGAGGTATCAACAAAATGCCGTGTGGGTGTGGTTCTTATCGATGTCTTGGATCTGATTTCCGGACTCCATGCATCCATGTCCTCAAGAATATAGAGGTCCTTCAGAGCCTCCAGGTATGAATTCAGAGTCTTTATATCCATTGTCCGCTCATTTGTCTGCCTTACATCTGTGAGAATTGTCTGCATTGAAGCCTCTGTTGATATGTTTCGTGCATAGCTTCGCAGAATCATCCTGAAGACCTCAGGCCTCTTGTTCCTGAACTTCTCATCATGCTCATCCTCAAACACAAAAAGGCTGTTGTAGTAGTTTGAGGTTATCTCCAGAGCAATGTCATCAGGGGATATGACTGATAACGGCCAGCCCCCTCTGCAAAGCAGAAATGCAACATTTTCAAGTGTGAAACCCTTGTTCTCACTGAATTCCGACAGCTCACCACCATCGAAAAGTGCATTGAGGGAGACTTTTCCATTTGAGTCTTCGGATTCACACAATGACATGGGCCTCATCTTTATAGGTGTTATCCTCCCTGCTCCCGAGTGATGGATCTGAGTCTTGTCCACAGGGGTTGAACTTCCTGTTAGAATGAACTTCCCGAAGGTATACTCCTCGTCCAGATCGTTCTTCACCTGGTTCCATATGTCCGGAACCTTCTGCCACTCATCAATCAGCCTTGGTTTTTCACCTTTGAGCACCATTGAAGGGTTCATTGATGCCAACTCTATTGACTGTCTGGTGTTGAGTTTGACGAAGCTCTTCTGGTACAGCATGCAGGTCGTGGTTTTTCCACAGAATTTAGGTCCTGCAACAACTATGGCCCCTGATGTCTTCAGAGTCCTTTCAATCTTCTTTTCTATCAGTCTGGAAAAATACGGCATTGGAGGCCCTCCCAGGCTAATTATCCATATAATTCCCAAGATTTTCAATAATAAATTCCTAATATTTTCAATAGTAAATTCCCAAGATTTTCAATTTGGCGGTATTGTCTGGAAGCACTGGACCTGACACTGTTCGACTTGGAGACTCTGTCTGACTTGGACATGGGAGGGCCTTTCGACTTTTTCGGAGCGCTGAGCCACTGTGACTACCCAGGCATAAGCGAGGACCAGTCCAGGAACAGGCGGCTTCTCAGGGACCTGATGACAGCACATGGATTCATCCCGTTGAAGGAGGAGTGGTGGCACTTCACACTGAAGGATGAACCGTATCCATCCACATACTTCACATTCGCAGTCAGTGAGGACAGTCTGAAAAAAAACGATGCCCGCAGACTTGCAGGCACCGTGAATGACATCAATAATTAAAACAATCAGAACTGGCGAATTGGGCGAACTGCATATGCAATTTGACGTGCCATTGTTCCTTGTGAGCCATTATCATCGAATACTTGGTAACACATCTTCTCTGGTGTGGCGTTGTCCTCGCTGGATGACCAGAATCTACCGGTTCCGAAATCACCAAGGTCTGCCTTCTTAAGGTTCTCATACAGAAGATTAAGCTCATCCTTGCTGGGCAGGAACCAATCTCCGAATCCGTTGTATTCCAGGTCCTCACAGTCCCTTGCCGCGACAGTGCGATCCAATTTCACATTTCCAGTTTGGTCTCTGTATATGCTGGTCCCCATTTTCTCAGCCAGCAG
>JAFVFA010000115.1 GCA_017475725.1 Spirochaetales bacterium | reverse complement strand
CTTCTGGAAGTTGCGGAACCCGATGAAGACTGTCGTCATGGCCTTCCTGACGGTGTTCCTGTCAAGGAAGCTGATGAACAGGCCGTAGAGTATCGGCACAATCTTGAATATGACGAAAACGGCAACGAAAGGCAGAATGAAGAGATATGCCAGGTTGTCCTGTCTTGTCTTGGATTGTTTGACAGTCTTCATGGGAGCCTCAATGGTCACTGTGCGTTTGCAATAGCCTCGTTGGCTCTTGAAACGATCTTGGACACAGCCTCTTCAACAGTGGCTGTTGTGCCGAGGTGCAGAGCTCTGAGCTCCTCAGTGATGATGTCGTAGTAGACCTTGGAGGAAGGACCTGCGAACTCGGCAGGGATGCTTCTCTCGTTGCCTGTGTTGAAGTAGGCCTCATAGAGCTCATCAACTGTGACTGAGCCGTGGGATCCGTCTGCGATGGAGGCAAGAGCTGCTGTCTGGTCCTCTGCGGAGAGGGTTGCAAGAGCCGGAATGCCCTTCTCGTACTTCCACTGGTTCTGTCCGACCCAAGCGATGTAGGTTGCTGCAGCCTGCGGATGCTTTGCGTTCCTGTTCATTGCGGCATATGAGAGGTTTGCAAGATCGATCTTCTCGCCTGCTGACGGCATTGCCACAACACCGTATCTCCAATCTCTGCCGTAGTTCTCAACGTTGTTGAGCTCTCTGGTCATGAAGTTGAGGGATGTGTACATACCGACCTTTCCGCCGATGATTGCATAGTAGTTCCATGAAGCGCCGCCTGCGAGGACTTCCTGGTAAGGCATGGCGATCTTCTTCTGGTCCAGCTCAAGAACCTTGCTGACAGCCTCGACCATCCTCGGATCGTCGAAGTTCGATGTTCCGTCTTCCTTGTACATCGGGATGTCGTTCTGGCGTCCTGGCAGGAATCCCCATGGTGAGCCGTATCTGTCGAGATAGAGGCCATAGATTCCGTTCGCAGGATCTGAGAGCTTCTCAGCTGTGGCGATCATGTCATCCCATGTCCATGGAGCCTTCGGATAATCAAGACCAGCCTTGTCGAAGAGGTCCTTGTTGTAGAAGACAACGTAGATCTCCTGCTTGGTTGGAACGGCATAGAACTCACCGTCAGCCTCATAGATCAGGTTGCTTCCCCAGATCTTGTCGGCATCCTTGATATACTGTGAAAGGGGAGCGAGGAAATCACCCTCCATCTCTGCGTTGTAATATCTGAATGTCTGCAGTGGGATGACATCGACATCGGAACCTGCCATGAGGTCAATGAGCAGCTTCTGGTTGAAATCGTTTCCGGTAGCCGCGGAGAACTGATAGTCGACCTTGATCCCTGTCTCGGCCTCAAAAGCTTCATTCATCTGCTTGAACCAGTCCTGGTTGGCGTAGTTCGCATCCTGGATGATTGTGACGACCTTCTCCTCTGAGGCTGCCTCTGAGGCTGCCTGGGCGAAGACGGATGCAGTGATGACTGCAAGAATCATCATTACAACAATGGCTTTCTTCATTTTTCACTCCTTATAAATTGCAGCAAGCTGCATGAGTTCAATAATCAAAATACCGCCTTTCGGCGGCATTGTTCACACAAACAGGACCCCTGAGTCGGCAAGTCTCCTCTGAAGTCCTTTCACATCAACGTTACGGATCTCACCATCCACTGCCATTGCAGCTGCTGTTCCGGCAGCCTGCCCTGTGAGGGCGCAGACCGGAATCACCCTTGAGACCTCCCAGGCCTCATCGGATGTGGCGGATACTATGCGCCCTGCAGCGACCAGATTCGGGAAGGACCTGTTGTACTGGGCGCTGAACGGCATCTGGTAGTGTCTTCCGAGATTGCTCCGCCTGAAATCCCCGAAGGACCCGACCGAGTCGGCGTATCTTCTGCCGTCCACACCTTCAAAGGCCCCATCTCCCACTATCCTTCTTATTGTGCGGAACTGCGGCATGAACGGGATCATCGAGACATCCCTGCTGTCCGGGGAGCTGTCCCTGAACTTCTCAAGGAACATTCTGCGCCCTTCGAGCACGAAGTCCGTTATCTCCTTTGCGGTCACGCCTGAGATGCCCTGCTTCTCATGCTCACCGTCATCGTCAAAGGGGTTCACACCGGCCACGACCCACTTTCTCATCTTGACCATGTTCCCTGTCTTCAGGTACTCATCGATGGTCTCTTTGTCATAGGCATGGCCATAATATCCAAGGTAGTTGGTTCCACGGACCGTCTTTGCACCAGCCGCTTCAAACACAGAGGCATCGCCGGTGGCATCAACGACAACCTTTGCAGGGAAGAACAGCCTTCCCTCCTTGCCTTCCGCCACTATGCCTTTGCAACGGCCGTCCTCCATGACAGGATAGGTCATCAGACAGTCAAGGAGTATGTCAACATTGTTCTCTTTCAGGAATTCATCTATTGCCATCGCGAAGAAGGTCGGCGAGAAATGTGTGCTGTAGCGTCCGTCCTTCCTGTCGGCATTGCTGCCGCCCCAACATTCAGGGAGATCCTGGAAGCCGTATTTGATGGAGAGCCTGACAAGCTCCTCCGCTATGCCTCCGACCATCTTGGTGCCCTGCCCGTCGCAAAGCGGCTCGTACCAGCTGATCAGGCCCGCTGTGGCAAGGCCACCGAAGACTATGCCCTTCTCCATTATCAGAGTGCTTGCCCCTTGTCTGGCAGATGCAACCGCCGCGCTTACACCGGCGATCCCTCCACCAACGACTATCACGTCATAAGAGGACATTCCATGGACTGGTCTGTTGTCTCTGATATCCAACATGGTACTCACGGCCCAATGATAATGATTTTTCAGATTCGTGAATATTTGAAAATTT
>JAFVFA010000114.1 GCA_017475725.1 Spirochaetales bacterium | reverse complement strand
TTGTCTTCACTCCGGCTGCGTAGGTCACTCCTGCTCCGCCGTAGATTCTGGTCACGACCTTGTTGATCTTGGTCTCAAGTGAATCGGAATCCTCGTAGGTGAGCTCTATCTTGGCAGGGATCTCGCAGAGTCTTATGACCTCCTCGGCAAGGGCTATTCCACCCTCGCCTCCCTTGGCCCAGACCTCGGAGAGGACGGCGTTGACACCAAGTTCCCTGCACTTTCCCTGAACCAGCTCAAGCTCCGCCTCTGTGTCCGTCGGGAAGCGGTTGACCGCAACGACGCAAGGCACCTTGTACACATCCCTCATCACCGACACATGCCTCAGAAGGTTGGGAAGCCCCTTCTCCAGGGCCGAGAGGTTCTCGACTCCGAGCTCGTCCTTCTTTGCCCCTCCATGCATCTTCAGGGCCCTCACCGTGGCGACGACAACAACTGCGTTTGGTCTGAGTCCCGTTGTGCGGCACTTTATGTCCATGAACTTCTCTGCACCCAGGTCGGCGCCGAACCCTGCCTCGGTGACGGTGTATTCACCGCACTTCAGTGCCATTCTGGTGGCAAGGACGGAGTTGCAGCCATGTGCTATGTTGGCGAACGGACCCCCATGGATGAAAGCGGGAGTACCTTCAAGGCTCTGCACCAGATTCGGCTTCAGTGCATCCTTCAGGATGGCGGCCATCGCACCCGCGGCCTTCAGGTCGGAGGCTGTCACGGGTTCCCCCTCGCGGTTGTATCCTATGACGATCCTTCCAAGTCTGGCCTTCAGGTCCGCCATGGATGTGGAGAGACAGAGGATTGCCATCACCTCAGAAGCCACGGTTATGTCGTAGGAGTCCTCCCTTGGCGCCCCGTTCCTGTGCCCGCCAAGACCGTCGACCACAAATCGGAGCTGTCTGTCGTTCATGTCCACGCACCTGTGCCAGACGATCCTTGTGGGGTCGATCCCCAACTCGTTCCCCTGGAAGATGTGGTTGTCGATCATTGCGGCAAGCAGGTTGTTAGCAGCCCCTATGGCATGGAAATCCCCTGTGAAATGGAGGTTGATCTCCTCCATTGGGATGACCTGGGACCAGCCTCCACCTGCAGCACCGCCCTTGACACCGAACACAGGACCCATCGAGGGCTCCCTCAGTGCCAGAACGCTTCTTCTGCCCAGCCTTCTCAGTCCGTCAGCCAGGCCTATGGTGGTGGTCGTCTTCCCCTCTCCTGCCGGAGTCGGCGTTATGGCGGTCACAAGGACGAGTCTCCCGTCCTTCTGCGATGCCTTTGAGGCCAGGAACCCAAGGTCTATCTTGGCCTTTGTCCTGCCGTACATCTCGACATACTGCTCAGGTATGCCAGCGGCTTCGGCTATCTCCGAAATGCGTCTCGGCTCAACGCTCTGTGCTATCTCAATGTCCGTCAACATGTGTTCTCCACCGAAAATCAAAAAAACTCCCCGAAGCACAACCTCAGGGAGCCTATCCGTCAAATGGCCGTCAGGCCTTGCTGTACATGTCCTTTCCCACTCCGCAGACCGGGCAGACCCAATCCTCAGGAAGGTCCTCGAATGCTGTTCCGGCAGCGATTCCATTGTCCGGATCGCCTACTGCAGGATCATACTCATATCCGCATGCATCACAAACGTACTTGTCCATTTCGCTCTCCTTTATGCTTCTTCCTCAGAGCTCCGTCTTCCAGAGTCCGTGGAGATTGCAGTTCTCGTACACAGCAACCGGCTCATCGCCAGGTGCAAGGATGAACTCAGCCTTGGGCTCATCGCCAGGCTTGAGGTCCCTCTTCTGATATCCGTTCTTCGTCTCGAGGATGATGAACTCGATGTAGTGGGCATCGAGCATCGGATGCACGACCGCACCGACCTGGACGCAGACCTTGTCACCATCGACCTTCACCTCAGGGACATGCTTCTCCTTTGCAGCATCAGTTGTTCCCGGGATGACCTTTGACATCTCCTCTCCGCAGCACTGTGGGGTGCAACCTGTCTTCTTCGTTAGAAAGGTCACGAAATTGCCGCACTTGGCGCATTTGTAGAATTCCATAGCTCCTCCTGATAATCCGTATTCCTGTTACACTGTATCATAAAAAGGAATCGTCAGAAAGCATTTTCCCGATTGACTTTTGTCAATGTATGGTCCAATGTGATTGTTGCGGCGTTGAACAAAGGAGGACAAGTGAAGAAGGGATTCATCATTATTGCACTCGCGACGATGCTCCTTGCACTTGCGGGATGCAGCATCTACACGAACAGCTACAGCGCTGTGGGCTTCATACACTCGAGCACTCCGAAGGGAGGCTTCATGAATTTCCATACATTCAAGGGAAGGATGGTCTTCAACCTCAGGGTCAAGGATTCGGAGGCCATAGTCTGCTCCGGGAAGCTTGAGGAAGGCAGCCTATGCGTCTACTACGATACGGACGGGGAGAAGAAGGAGCTGGTGAAGCTCGATGGAGGACAGACCTTCGG
>JAFVFA010000113.1 GCA_017475725.1 Spirochaetales bacterium | reverse complement strand
GCGGCCATCAGCTCTGACGGTGATGTCGACCTTGCAATCGGCTGGTCAAGCACCAGCAACCTGACGTCAACAGGTGGATGGGTGGAAGGCAAGGACTTTCTTGAGAACACTGAAAACATAACAATAGGTGCCAAGGCCAGGTATGCTGCAAGACTTACTGACACTGATCTCAGCAAGCTTGTATACGCTTGGATCATCTCGGAGTTTGCAACTCCTGCGAATTGAATAGACATAAGGAAATACTATGTACAAGAAAGGTAAACTTCTTAAGGCTTCGGCAACCTGGTCATATGTGCTCTCTTTCATCTGGATGGTCGCTGCCGCATGCGCCTTCGCGCTGTCGAACAAGGCATACTGGATGTTTTTCATACATTCTCTGATCTGTCTTTACAACGGGTTTGAGATCGATGCCATCAAAAGAAGGATGACCAATGTGCTCCTTGAGGCAAAGGACAGGCTCCTGCTTATACTCTGCACAATTCTAAGCGTGTTCTCTCCTGTCTCCCTCGTTCTCAATCTGATGGCCATGGCCACGAATGAAGACGATGGTACACGCCTTGTGAAGGGTGCAGGGGAGGTCTCTGCCTCTGAAGGCAAGGGCAAGGTCCTCAGAGTCATGGTCATATCCTTGATCATGGTCTTTGTCTTCGGCTTTGCTGCAAAGTGCTTCGAGACTTCCTTCTTCAAGGTCAAGGTGAGCGACTTCACATTGACCCAGGCGATGACGCACTACTACAACAACGGTGAGATAAACGGCAAGCAGTTCGTGATGGAGAACGACTCGAGCTACGCGGTGACCATGTACGTCCCCAAGAGCGCAACAGAGGCGAATCCGGCTCCGGCTGTCTTTGTTCTGCCCGGCTTCACCAGAACAAAGGCCACTATGGCCCAGTACTGCATTGAACTCTCCAGAAGGGGCATGGTTGTCTTCTGCCTGGACCCGGGTGGGCAGGGTGCAACCACAGAGACATCCACGAAGGGGGCAAACGGCGTTGAGTATCTGGTCCAGTATGTCTACAACAACACAGACGACTTCAAGTTCATAGACAAGGACAGAATCGGTGCGATCGGTCACTCCGCAGGTGGCGGAAACGTCTGCACACTTGCCGCCGACATGGCTGGCACAAGCTACAAGGAGAGCATAGTGAAGGCTCTGTACATCTCGGGTTACATCAAGGTCTCCTCTGCGAACAAGTACAAGAACCTTCACTGCAACGCTGCACTGTCCTATGCCTACTACGATGAAGGTGCTTTCAGATACCAGACAGACACCTCGTCCTTGGAGGTCGTCAGCCTGCGCTTCTTGAACGAGGTGAACGGTGTTACCGGAAACCATGACAGATTGATATACGACTACGGCTATGGTGACATGGCAGACGGCTCCTACAGGATCCTCCACAGGGAGAGAATCAACCACTGCTTCCAGATGTACCACAAGGAAAGCATCGCCAACACGATAGACTTCTTCAACGAGGCCCTTGAGGTCGACACCGACCTTGACGGCTACAACCAGAGATGGTTCGGCAAGGAGCTCTGCAATGGTCTTGCTCTGGTATGCGCCTTCACCTTCGTGATTTCTCTGGTCGCTGTGCTGATGAAGCTTCCGTTCTTTGCCGTCATAAGGCGGGACCAGGCCAAGGTCATGGCCGCACCGGCTTCTGTGGACCAGAGTGTGAGCCACAAGGTCATCTTCTGGTCAACCATGATACTGACTGCGATAATAGCCTGTCTGGACTACATTCCACTTGCAAACCTCTCGATCAACATCTTCCCGACCGGGAACTCCTCAAGTGTGTTCACCTTTGTCTTCCCTGCAAGGATGATCAACGCCATTCTGCTCTGGGCTGTGATCAACGGCTCTATCGGTCTGGTTCTGTTCTTTGGTGTGACCTTGGTCGAGGCTCTGTGGGAGAAGGCTGTAAGAAAGAGCTCCGAGCCGTTTGACTGGGGCAAGTTCAAGGCCATCAAGATCTGTGGAGGCGAGGGCAATGCCTTTGTGAACACCCTGAAGGCCCTTTTGCTTTCAGTGATAATGTTCTGCGCCTTCTATCTTCTGGTGTTCGTCAGCTACAAGCTTCTGCATCAGGATTTCCGCTTCATGCTGATCTCCGCAGCTCCTATCAACGCCAGGATGTTCGTCACTGCCATTGAGTACATCCCTCTGATCTTCATCTTCTACATCTCCAACTCGATCAGGGTCAACTGCAGCATTGGCCGTGAGGGCTGGAAGGAGTGGAAGGTCCTTCTGGTTGGTGCTCTTGCAAACAGCCTGGGTCTTGCATTCATCCTTCTGATCAACTATGTGTGCTTCTTCAAGACAGGATCGCCGTTCTACGGCTACTGGGGCAACGGCACTGAAGTCTGGCTGTACATCAACATGGTGTTCGCCCTTGTTGTGATGATGTTCATCCTGCCTATATTCAACCGTCTGCTCTGCAGGATCACGGGCAATGTTTGGACCGGGGCACTGGGCTGTTGCATGATCTTCATCATGATGACCATCTCAGCGTCTGTCTCATATATCCCGATGTGATCAAGAGTTTAAAGGTGTTCATCAGGTTCAAGATGTCTATCAAAGCTGATGAAACCTAACGGATTAAGAGAAGAATGGCTGCCTTTGCGGGCAGCCATTCTTGCTATAAGGGTCTTGGGATTGGTTTGGATGTCAGTTTGTCTCTCCATATTCCTTGGTTTTAGGCAGATATTCGGCTATACTTGAGCAAAGGATTGGATATGCGGCTTTATCATACTGGATTTGATATAATCAAGGTCCCGGATCTGGGGAGGGGTCGCAGGAATGCGGACTTCGGACCTGGCTTCTATCTGTCACCTGACGGGGAGTTCTCCCGGCGATGGGCACGGGAGAGAAGCGGCGTCACCACCTACGTGAACGAATACGAGCTTGACATGGAAGGTCTGGATGTCAAGGTGCTTGATCGGGATGTCCAGTGGTTTGATCTCATCTATGGAAATCGGAACAGGGTCCATGATGGGTTGTCTGCATACGATGTGGTCATCGGCCCGATTGCAAACGACACAATCTATGATGTCATGGGTGTGACAACAAGCGGCTTCCTGGAGAGGGAGCAGGCTCTGTCGCTTCTGACGATAGGTCCCATCTATACTCAGGTTGTCATCAAATCCCCGAAGGCTGCATCGCAGCTCAAGTGGCTTGGGGCGGAGGAGCTGTCTGTAGAGGAGATCAAATCATACAGGTCTCTTGTGAACATAGAGGAGGATTCGTTCCAGACTCTGTTCGCAGAGAGGCTTTCAGAGTTCGTCAATCTCTAGAAGTCTAGAAGAGCGGCTTGAAGGTGTTCTTGATGAAGTTGGAGAACTTGGAGAGCAGGGGGCGGGTGTCATCCGCGACCGTCACGTGGATCTCGTCAACAGGGTAGCCCCACTCGTCGTAGACGTTGAGATCAAGCCTTCCGTCCATCAGAATGGACCAGATGAGGTCATCCGGACCTCCGAAGCACTGGAGGTCGTCATGCACATAACCCATGTAGAGCTCGATGCCGTTCTCTCTTGTGTCGTAGATCTCCGCATATGTCGTGAATCTTGACTCCTGGTTCTCCAGAAGCAGCACTGACAGGAAGTCCCCATCGTTCCGGTACCAGAGAAGGTCGTCAGGGACATAGGATGCCTTGTCCACAAGAAGCACAGAATTGGTGACTGTGCTGGCCTGTGGTTTCGCTGTCACATTGATGTAGAAGATGCTGGATGCATCCTCGGTCTGGAGATACAGGCTGAACATCCCGTTCTCCTGCACACCGGAGTCCGGGTCTATCCTCAAATCGTTAAGCTCCAACGAGAAAGCCGATGAGGCAATCAGCACAAGACTGAAAAGCAAAACGAGTATTCTCTTCATGTTCCCTCCATCCTTCAACACAGGGAATTCTAGCCTGTGCCATTTGATGGGTCAATATGCTGATGGTGTCGTTATTCGGTTATTAGTTTCCACCTGAATTCTTGTTTTTCTTTGCCATGTAAGCTGACACATAACGTTTCCATGGATGGTTAGCCGAGGGTTTCCATTCTGGTTTTGTCTTCGGGACAGGTTCTGTCGGCTTGCGT
>JAFVFA010000112.1 GCA_017475725.1 Spirochaetales bacterium | reverse complement strand
GTAGAGCTTGCCTTCCTGGATGGTGAACTCCATGTCCTGCATGTCGTGGTAGTGCTTCTCAAGGGTCTCTCTGATGTCGCAGAGCTGCTTGTAGACACCCGGGTTGACCTTGCAAAGGGTCTCGATGGACTGAGGTGTCCTGATACCGGCGACGACGTCCTCGCCCTGTGCGTTCATCAGGTACTCGCCGTAGAAGTGGTTGTCTCCAGTGGCCGGGTCACGTGTGAATGCAACTCCGGTTCCTGAGGTCTCGCCCATGTTTCCGAAGACCATGCACTGGACGTTGACAGCTGTTCCGAGCAGTCCGCGGATGTCGTTCATCTGTCTGTACTTTATGGCTCTGGAGTTGTTCCATGAGCGGAAGACGGCGTTGATGGCCTTGAAGAGCTGGTCCTGGGGATCGGTCGGGAAGTCCTCGCCCGTAGATCTCTTGTAGATTCTCTTGTATCTCTTGACCAGGTTCTGGAGCATCTCTGTAGTCAGCTCATAGTCGTATGTCAGCTCCTCCTCGTCCTTGACGTCCTGGATGGCCTCCTCGAACTTGTCGTGAGGGACTCCCATGACGACATCACCGAACATCTGGATGAATCTTCTGTAGCTGTCCCATGCGAAACGCTCGTTGCCGGTCTTGGCTGCGAGTGCTGCAACGGAATCCGGGTTGAGTCCGAGGTTCAGGACTGTGTCCATCATTCCCGGCATGGACTGGGCCGCACCGCTTCTGACAGAGACAAGGAGAGGATCCTTGGAATCACCGAGCTTCTTCCCCATTGTGGACTCGAGCTGCTTGAGGTTCATCAGGACCTCTTCCTTCATGCCCTGCGGATATTCCCCGTCGTTCTTTGAGAAGTAGTCACATGCTTCCGTGCTGATTGTGAATCCTGGAGGGACAGGAAGACCGATGTTGGTCATCTCTGCCAGGTTTGCACCCTTTCCTCCCAGAAGGTCCTTCATGCCTGAAGTGCCTTCGGCCTTTCCGTTGCCGAAGAAATAGACCCATTTGGTAACTTTCTTTGCCATTTTCCTTTCCTTTCTATCTAAGATTTTCTAACTTTCCAATTACGTGACAGGCGATTTTCCAGAAAAAACGCCCGTGATGTCAATCACAATTGGTTATTTAAGCACATAACTGTATGAAAAGCAAACAGAAAAACGCCCAAAACGAAAAATTTCTCAAACGTTTGCGGAAAAAAAGATGCAATACTCTGACAAAAAGGCGAAAATAGTGCAAAACGGCAGGACCGAAGCCCTGCCGTCTCAAGCCAGAAGAACTCTTTTGTTCTAAAAAAGTCATGTATAGTTAAAAGGAAATCAGGCAATGAAGGCCTTCAGCTCCTTGACGTCCTCGTTCTGCTGGAGGCTGCTCAGGACCTTCTTCTCAATCTGTCTGATGCGCTCCTTGGTCAGGTTGTAGATTTCACCGACCTCCTTGAGGCTCAGGGCGTCCTGGTTGTCCAGACCGAAGCGGAGCTTGATGATTCCCCTCTCCTTCTCCGGCAGGGTCTCGAGAATGCGGTAGACGGACTCCTTCATGCTGTTGTCCATCACGACCTCCTCAGGCCTTGGTCCGTCGCTCTCGATGAAGTCTCCGAAGCTGGTGTCCTCCTCCTTGTTCACAGGGGCATCCAGGCTCGAGACCTCGCGTGACATCTGCATGAGCTCCAGGACATCGTCTGCATCCATGCCGCACTGTGCCGCTATCTGCTCGATTGTGGCGTCCTCGCTTCCGACCTTCTCGATCTCGCTCTTCGCATGCAGGACCTGGATCAGGTCTGCGCTCTTGTTCATCGGGAGTCTGATCATCCTTGACTTCTCGCCGATCGCCTTGAGGATGGCCTGGCGGATCCACCAGACGGCATAGCTGATGAAGTGGTAGCCCTTCTCCGGCTCGAACTTGTCGATTGCAGTCAGCAGGCCAATGTTCCCCTCGCTGATGAGGTCGATGAGCGGAAGTCCCCTGTTCTGGAACTGCTTTGCGATGCTCACCACGAACCTGAGGTTTCCGTTGACCAGACGCTCGCGTGCCTTGGCATCCCCCTTCTTGGCCTTGAGAGCAAGGTCCAGCTCCTCGTCTCTGCTGAGCAAGGGGATCTTCTCGATGTCTCTGAGATACATGCTCAGGACTCCGGTCTCTGCTGTGTTGACTCTGCTGGTGTTGATGCTTGCCATGAAGGCCTCCTTTGCCGCATCCGACCGGTTCGCCACTGATGCCGGCAGCCGATCGACGGACAAAAACCATTTAGCAATTTATGTGCCAACTCTGATCCCGAAAACCTTAAAAGACGTTTTCACAATGAATAAGGGAAGACTAACCCTGAGCGATGAACCGAAAAAGGCATAAAAAAAGACCCGAAAACGGGTCAGAATTACACAGACAGATTCTTCAGAGGCTTTTTTGTGTCAATTTGACCCATCACAAGAACCTGAGCATCCGCGTTCCCGTCAAAAAAGGTGCAACCGGGGTCAAAAGGATCCACCGGGAAGTCAATGTGTATGGTTCTGAACCACTTCTCCACGTTGGAGACGGGGCCGAACTTGGAGTTCTCCATGTAGTCCTTCACGTCCGTCCAGGTGTCCCTGATCAGGTCATGGACCATGTCCCCCTCAGGAGGGGTGACGGAGAGATTCCTCTTTGCTATCAGATAGGAGCACATCTGGATTCTGTAGAACCTTTGCCACAGAGGATCCTCATCGGTGTCGTTCGCGCGGACAAGGAAGCACTCGCAGAGAGTCTCGATGGCGCAACGCACTCCATTCATGCGCTTTATGACGCCAGAAATCCTAGAGCTGTCATCGTCGCTTTTCATTTCCATACCTTCAACACCGCAAAGATAACAACGCAAATGCAAATCGGAAAGGGGAATAGATCGAAAACAACTAAAATGTTCATCCCCGCCCCAAAACCATGCTAGAATCAGAGGCATGGAAAAAACTGAGGAAAAGAAGAAGACCAAGAGGAGAAAGCCCCTTCAGAAGCGTCCCTTCGGGCCACTCTACTTTGTGGCCACAAGGATCTTCGGGCGAATATACATAAAGCATAAGTTCAATATGGTCACATCAGGCGAGAAGGTGCACGCCCCTGCCCTGATCATAAGCAACCACACATCAAACGACGACTACAAGTTCATAGCCACAGCCGTCAGGCCGGCAAGGATATCCTTCCTTGTCACATACCACTTCTTCACTTTCAAGAAGCTGGCCCCCTGGCTCAGGATAATGGGCGCCATACCCAAGTACCAGTTCACCACTGACCTGGAGGCCATGAGAAAGATCCAGTACGTGGTGCAGAAGCAGAAAGGAAGCGTCTATATAGCCCCTGAGGGCACCGTCTACGGAAGCGGGCATCTGGGCTACATGTCGCCGGCCATCGCCAAGATGGTCAGGTTCCTCAAGGTCCCCGTGTATGCCTGCAGAATCCAGGGCGCCGG
>JAFVFA010000111.1 GCA_017475725.1 Spirochaetales bacterium | reverse complement strand
ACCATCATGGCAAGTGCAGGTGCCGACTGTGACCACATCAACCACGTCAACACCCAGCTCCCATATGCCATAACGGTTGCTGCCGTATCGTTCGTCAGCTACATAATCGCAGGTTTCATCCCGAACTGGCTGATAGTGCTCCCGATCTCGATCGTCCTGATGATCTGCACTCTGATCGTCATCAAGAGGATGGTGGTGAAGAAGAGCGCGTGAGCGGTCTCTGTCAGGGCATGATAAAGGGCTTGGATTCCGTAAGGGTCCAGGCCTTTTTCTTTGTCTTCCACTTTCCCTGGCTCCGCATAAAATGGTATAGTTGTGGCGATGAAGAGAACGCTTTACGTCATATTGCTTTGCATTGTCCTCACGTCATCTGCCTTCTGCATGAGCACAAAGGCTGCAAAGGAGGAGCATCCCTTCGACTCGATCCCTATGCTTGAGTCCTACTATGATGAGTCTGAGGACGGGAACACGGCATTCTGGGATGGCTGCAAGGTCTCTCTTCTGACCATTGGGGCCGGAGGGCCTCTGTACTCATGGTTCGGGCACTCGGCCTTTCTGGTTGAGACCGCTGACGGCAGGGGCTTTGTATACGACTACGGCACATTCTCCTTCAACGCCGACAACTTCATAGGCAACTTCGTCATGGGGCGCCTGTGGTTCATGTGCTTCGGTTCCAACGCCAGATACGAGCTCGAGTACATTGAGCAGGAGGGCAGGAGGGTCACCTCCGTTGAGCTTCCGCTGGATGCGGCGCAGAAGAAGGCTCTGATCATGTTCCTTAACATCAACGTGGATCCGGACCACCGCACCTATCTCTACCATCACTACAACGACAACTGCGCCACTAGACTGCGCGACATCATAGACCGCACGACAGGCGGGGACTTCCGCAGATGGGCCGAAGGCAGAGAGGGCCTGACATTCCGCCAGCAGGCCTCAAGGGCCCTGTGCAGGAACAGGTTCGTGCTCTGGGGCCTTGATTTCCTTCAGAGCGGCAACATAGACCGCAAGGCGACCCTGTGGGATGAGATGTTCCTTCCGGAGGTCCTAGAGAAGGCTGTGATGGAATACTACGGCCTGGGGAGGGAGACCCTGGTTGAGGGTGGAAGCTACACCGAGATGTCAGGTAAGCCTCAGGACAATGTGGTGTTCTCTGCCATTCTGGGGCTTGTCCTCGGCGGGGTGTCCGCTGTCCTGATCTGGTTCGGGAAGGAGAGGGTGAACTACATATACACCGCTGTTGTGAACTCCATCCTGGGCATCCTTGGAAGTGTGCTTCTCTTCATGATGCTCTTCACCAACCACGATGTCACATGGTTCAACGAGAACATAGTGTTCGTGAATCCGTCTCTGCTTGTGCTTGCGGTCTTCTCCGTGCTTGCAGCCGGAAGGACAGGCAAGGCCTTCAGGATGAGGAGGATCGTGAACGTCTCCTACATGGTCCTTGTTGGGCTGACTCTGCTTCTGGTGCTGTTCAAGGTCCTGATGGATGGTGTGTTCCTGCAGCAGAACTGGTCGACGATCTTCACAGTGCTGCTGTACTATCTGCCGAACTGGTTCAACATGAGAAGGTCAAGGATAGCCGGCAGGGAATTTGTGAGCGACATGAACCTGACCTACTAGAAAAGTAAAGGGACCGTCCCGTCATGGAGAGACAGTCCCTTGTCTGCGTCATCTGAGCTTCCAGGCCACGTCGTGGTAGAAGAGCTCCTGCTCGAGCCTCTCGGGTGTGGAGTCTTTGTCTATGTGGATGAACTCGATTCCCATTATGCGTGCCCAGTCGCGGAGCATCTCCGCGTTGACGTCGTAGGAGAGGGTGGTGTGATGCGCTCCACCTGCCATGATCCAGCACTCCAGGCCTGTGGTGAGATCAGGCATTGCCCTCCACATGACCCTTGCCACAGGCAGATTCGGCATGTCCATGATTGGTTTGACCGCCTCGATGTCCTGGACTATCAGGCGAAGCCTTCCGCCCATGTCTATCAGCGAGGCCACTATGGCCTTTCCCGCCTTGCCCTCGAACACAAGGCGTGCAGGGTCCTTGGCGTTCATTCCTATGCCCAGGTGGTGGGTCTCTATCCTTGGTTTGTCAGCAGCTAGTGACGGGCAGACCTCAAGCATGTGCGCACCGAGGCTGTACTCCTGGCCAGGGACCAGATGGTATGTGTAGTCCTCCATGAAGCCGGATGAGCCGTTCTCGTTCTCTCCCATGGCCTTGATGATGGCGGTCATGGCACTGACCTTCCAGTCACCTTCGCCGCCGTAACCGTAGCCCTGGGCCATGAGATGCTGGGATGCCAGACCCGGCAGCTGCTCCATGCCGTAGAGGTCCTGGAAGGTGTTGGAGAAGGCCTTGCAGCCGTTTCTGTCAATCATCCTCTTCATGGCGATCTCCTCGCGGGCCTGGTACTTTATTGCCAGGATGTTGTCGGTGGCTATGTCATACTTCGACTTGTACTCGTCGAACAGGGCCTCGACCTCGGCATCCGTGACCTTTGACATCTCCTTGACCAGGTCCCCGACAGCCCAGGTGTTGACCTGCCAGCCGAGCTTCATCTGGACCTCGACCTTGTCGCCCTCTGTGACCGCGACATCACGCATGTTGTCGCCGAATCTCATGACCCTCATGGTCTGGGATGCCCTGACTCCGATGCAGACGCGCATCCACTGGGCAAGGCGTCTCTGGACTGCCTGGTCCTTCCAGTAGCCCGCTATT
>JAFVFA010000110.1 GCA_017475725.1 Spirochaetales bacterium | reverse complement strand
CTGCTGTTCAAGCTTGTGTGACTTGTATACCCCGAAACCCAGCAGACCGAGGACGGCCATGACCAATCCCAGTACCAACTCAGACATCCGACTTCCTCTCGATCCATTTCTTCAGGATTGGCTTCCAGAGAGCCTGGCATGCAGGAAGCTGAAACAGATGGATAAGCACCGAGTACAGCAGAATTAATATCGGGGTATAGACAAGCTCCTCAGGAAGAGCTCCCCTGCTGGTAATCATGAACGTGACAATGGCAAAGAACACGGAGAATGCCCAAGCCACCATTGTGATCTCGAACTCCTCAGCCTTGTCCTTCCTGATGATTTTCTTGTAGAACTCCATCACCAGTCCGACAAAAACCGAGAAAGCAAGCAGAATCAAAAGCAGTATCTTCATTGTTTTTCCTCCAGAAGCGACAGGAAGTATGCCTGCATCTTTTTCTCCTGCAGCTCACTGTCGCCGTTTATCTGATGTGTCTTCAACGCATTGAAGACCACACCGTCGTTCTCCAGGCACATGATCAGACCTCTTTGAAGAGTCTTGATGCACTCCTTGATCTCACGGAGGTCCTTCTGTGTCGTATCCTTCTCATCGTGCTTCCTGGCATTCCTGTTGAGCACCCAGATCACGATTCCTCCGGAACCGAACAGACATGTGACGATGGTCACGATTGCAGTCAGCAGATTCATGCGCTCTCCTCCCTGCTCTCTATCAGGCTCTTCGCCTGCTCATATGTGAGCACCGTGCCGTTACGTTCCACTGTGATCCCGTCGGTGCTGCCGGTCACCTCGATGAAACGGTTCACGATCACATCGCAGTACTTCGGATCAAGTTCAAGACCATAGCAGGTGCGGTCAATCTGCTGGCAGGCAATCATCGTCGTCCCGCTTCCGAGGAACGGATCCAGGACAACCGTGTTGCTCATCGAGCTGTTCATGATGCAGTACGCTATAAGGGCGACCGGCTTCATCGTAGGATGCACGTCATTCTTCTTTGGCTTATCGAACTCCCAGATTGTGGTCTGCTTTCGGTCCGCATACCATCTGTGCTTTCCATCCTTCATCCATCCGAAAAGACAAGGCTCATGCTGCCACTGGTATGGACTGCGTCCCAACACAAGAGAAGGCTTCTTCCAGATACAGCATCCGGAAAGATAGAAACCCGCCTCATCGAATGCCTTCCTGAAGTTCAGCCCTTCGGTGTCGGCATGGAACACATATATCGATGCATCCGAGGCCATGTTCTCGTGCATGCGGTTGAACGCCGCAAGCAGGAACGTGTGGAATGCCTCGTTGCCCATGTTGTCATTCTTGATCTTTCCTGCAGACCCCTCGTAGTTGACGTTGTAAGGGGGATCGGTGACTGTCAGGTTCGCCTTTGCACCCTGCATCAGTCGCTCCAGATTCTCCTTCAATGTGCTGTCACCACAAAGAAGCCTGTGTCTTCCTATGGTCCAAAGATCCCCGTCATGTGTTATCGCAGGTTTCTGGAGCTCGGAATCGATGTCAAAGTCATCTTCCTTGATTTTCTCATCAGACTCG
>JAFVFA010000109.1 GCA_017475725.1 Spirochaetales bacterium | reverse complement strand
TCAGCGGCAAGGTCATCCATGGAGACCTCAGGGTTCTTCAGGGCCTCAAGTGCGTTCTTGCCGTTGTAGCCTCTGTGCCGGATCAGATCCTGAAGGCTCTCCATGGCCTCCGTCTTCCTTCGCAGCATGTCCAGCCTCTCCTCAGTGGCAAGGCCGACCTCGAATCCCTTGCGCGTCAGTCTCTCGTCGGCGGTGTCATGACGGAGTTTGAGTCTGTACTCCGCACGGCTTGTGAACATGCGGTAGGGCTCCTTGGTGCCCATGGTCACCAGGTCATCTATAAGAACACCGATGTAGGCCTCCGTCCTCTTGAGAACAAGAGGCTCCTCTCCCTTTATCTTCTGGCAGGCGTTGATACCGGCCATGAGACCTTGGCATGCAGCCTCCTCATAGCCGCTGGTGCCGTTGGTCTGCCCTGCCACGAACAGATTGGAGAGGATCTTGGACTCGAGCGATGGCTTAAGCTGTATGGGGTCCAGATAGTCATACTCGACTGCATAGGCCGGACGCATGATCAGGGCATCCTCCAGTCCAGGGACCGAGTGTATGAAGTCATGCTGGACATCCTCAGGCAAGGACGAGGAGAGACCGTTCAGGTACATCTCCTCGGTGCCGATCCCCTCCGGCTCCACAAAGACCTGATGCCTTGTCCTGTCTGGGAATCGCATGACCTTGTCCTCTATGGATGGGCAGTAACGCGGACCTTTCCCGACGATCTTTCCACCATACAGAGGAGAACGATTGATGTTCTGCCTTATGATATCATGCGTGTTTTCATTGGTGTATGTTATCCAGCAGGGGATTGATGGCCGGTCAACGGTCTCATGCATGAAGCTGAACGGCACTGTCTCCGCATCCCCGTCCTGCCTCTCCATCCTGTCAAGATGGAGGCTGGAGAACCGCACCCTAGCAGGTGTTCCGGTCTTCAGTCTTCCGACATTGAAGCCCTTGTTCCTCAGGGCTTCACCAAGGCCTATTGCAGCCTCCTCTCCAAGACGCCCTGCGCTGTGGTCGTATTCTCCTATGAAGATCCTGCCATCCATGAAGGTCCCTGTTGTAAGAACCACAGCCCTTGAGGTGAATGTCATGTTTCTCTGCGTCTTCACACCACAGCAGCTTCTGCCGCCATTGTCTGTCAGCAGGTCAACCACGGTGTCCATGAAAAGGTCCAGGTTGCTCTGCTTCTCGAGAGTCTCCTTGGCAAGGCGGGAATATGAGAACTTGTCGGCCTGTGCCCTGGGGGCCTGGACTGCCGGACCCCTTGCCCTGTTCAGGATTCTGAACTGTATCATTGTGGCGTCGATCAGCTTTCCCATCTCACCGCCCAGAGCATCAGTCTCACGCACAAGGTTGCCCTTTGCAAGGCCGCCTACTGCGGGGTTGCAGGAAAGGCGTCCAATCGCATCAAGGCTCTGGGTTATCAGAAGGGTTCTGAATCCTATTCTGGCTGCGGCCAGGCAGGCCTCTATACCTGCATGCCCTCCGCCTATGACTATCACATCGTAATCCATAGCAGCACCATCACTTCCCTACACAGAACGAGCTGAAGATCCTGTCGAGTATGTCGTCGGTCGTCACCTCTCCCGTCAGCTCACCAAGGGCCTCCAGGGCCTCCTGGATGTCCATCGAGACGATGTCCAGAGGAAGGCCGCTGTCCGCTGCGAGCTTTGCGGACCTGAGGGATGCCATTGCCCTGGCAAGGTCCTCCCTCTGCCTCTCGTTCTCAATCACCAGAGATCCGTCATCAGCCTGGGCGATGTCGGATGTGAGCTTTCCGCATATCCTGTCACACAGCTCGTTGAAGCCCTGCCCGGTTGCAACCGACAGCTTCAGGAAACCCTCGAGGTCGGTGTCATTGAGGTCAACCTTGTTCAGGATCGGTATGCATCTGGGGTCATGGACAACTGAGCGGTCAATCTCGGACGGGTCGGTCGAGTCCGCAAGGTAGAGGATTATGTCCGCGCTCTCGACAAGGCTTCTGGAGCGCCTTATGCCCTCCTCCTCTATCTCGCTCTCGGAAAGGTCCCTGAAGCCTGCGGTGTCGAAGATCCTGACCGGAATTCCGCGGATTGTGCACATGGCCTCTATGTAGTCTCTGGTGGTCCCCTTCTGCGCGCTGACTATCGACCTCTCCTCCTTCAGGAAGTAGTTGAACAGAGAGCTCTTGCCCGCATTGGACGGACCCGCCAGAACCATTCTGGCACCCTGCGAATACAGACGTCCTGCATTGTAGGAGTCATGGATCGTCCCCAGGTCGTCAATCGCCTTCTGAAGCCTGTCCATCGGGAAGGTCAGATCCTCACCTATCTCGTCCTCGCTGTAGTCAAGCTGGACCTCAACTATGCTCATGATCTCGGCTACGATGTCCTTGATCTGGCCTATCCTTCTGTAAAGTGCACCGTTGAGCCTGTTCAAGGCCATGAGCTGACCTTTTCGCCCCTGGGCGTTCACAAGCTCGTTCACAGCTTCGGATCTGGTCAGGTCCATCTTTCCGTGCAGAAACGCCCTCAGGGTGAACTCGCCGGGAAGCGCCTGTCTGAAACCCAGATCGGACATCAGCTGAAGGACGGCGGTGACAACCGTAAGTCCGCCATGGCAGGAGATCTCGAAAGCCTCCTCTCCGGTGTAGCCGTGCCCGTCCCTATAGACAGTGACCACCACATCGTCCACATCGGATCCGTCCTTCGGATTGAAAAGCCTGCAGTAGACGACCCTGTTCGTCCCGGTGCTGTTCAACCTCTCTCCGGTTCTGCCCTTCACCGCCCTGCTGAGCGTGCCTATGCAGCCCTGCCCGCTGACGCGGACAACGGCTATGGCGCTCTTTGCCCAGGCTGTGGCAAGTGCGAATATAGCATCCTCTGTGTTGTAGTGGTCCATGACCCGGATTATATACGAATAATGTGAGGTTGCCTACTTGATCGCAAACGGTTATCATCGTGTCCATGAACAGAAACGCAGCGATTTCCAGAAGCAGACTCTACTCAAACATCAGAGACTTCTTCCTCTCCAGAGGATATCTTGAGGTCGAGACACCGACTTTGTCACCGGACCTCATCCCTGAGGCCACAATAGACAACTTCGGGACATTGTTCATGAACGAGTTCCAGGGCAGCCGGGAGATGTACATGATCCCTTCCCCGGAGATCTTCATGAAGAAGCTCAT
>JAFVFA010000108.1 GCA_017475725.1 Spirochaetales bacterium | reverse complement strand
TTCTTCAGAAGCCCGCGGAACATCATGTAGCAGACGGGGAAGAACGTCAGGGCCTGCACCACCACAATGCCCCAGAACCCGTAGACGCTGTTATCATATATATGGAAAAGGTATCTGGTGATTATCCCGGACTTCCCGAACAGCATTATTACGGACAGGGAGAGCACGAACGGCGGAGAGACCACAGGCAGCAGGGAGACAACCTTGAACAGCCCTCCGGCGAACCTGTTTATCCTGACATAGATCTCGACGTAGGCGAACAGCAGGCCCACAGCGGTGGCTATGAGCCCCACAACGAATCCGACCTTCAGCGTGTTGGTGATCGCCGTTGTGAAGGTCGGGATCTGGAAGATCCTCCTGAACACAGAGAAAGAAAAGCCTCCATCCCCGATGAAGCTGTCCACAAGAAGGATGGCTAGAGGATAGAGGATGAACAATGTAAGGAATGCGATGAGAACGACTATGGTGGTGACCATTATCGGATCACCAAGAAGCTTCTTCTTATCCAGTCTGGCACCCTGGGCGCTTGGCATTGATCCCTCCCTTTTGAGTGTATTGCGAAATGAGGATGGCGGACATACCACCATCCTCATCCTGGGTTTTGTCTGATTTCAGAGAAGGGTCACTTGATCTGGAATCTTGACTCATCTCCGGTTGCGGCACCGGCGTTGGCAAGAGCTGTCATGACCTCCTGGACGTAGGTCTTTGTGTTGGCTGTTGCATCTGCGAAGTCATAGTCGATGACGTTGCTCGGATCAAGGCCGAAGTCATAGGCGATCTGCGGCTGCTCGGCGTTGTCCAGAACCAGGAACTGGTAGGAGCCGTTGTCCTTTGCAAGGTTGACGCAGTCCGGTGAAAGGGCATACTCGATCCAGAGCTTGGCGGCGTTGGAGTGCTTTGCACCCTTGAAGATGGCAGTTGCTCCGATCTCGCAGGTTGTGCCGCTTGACGGGATCACAAGTCCGATGTTGGCGTAGCCGTTGTCTACAATCTGGTAGATTCCGTCATGGAGGAACCCGATTCCGATGACACACTCACCTGTTCCGACGTTCTTTGAAGGACCGGAACCGGACTTGGTGTAGACCTCGATGTTCTTGTCCAGGTCAACCAGGAACTGGATGCCCTCATCGTGGCCGTACTTCTGGATCACGGTGTTGATGACGAGCTTTGCCGTTCCGGCTGTGTTGTAGTTTGACAGCCAGATCAGACCCTTGTACTCAGGCTTGAGAAGATCCGGGAAGTCCTTCGGCGGCTCGAGTCCGAGTCTCTGAAGCTCATCGATGTTGTACATGAATCCGAGGATTCCGGTGTAGATGCCGAACCAGAGGTTGTCTGCATGCTTGTAGACGGCCTTTGAGATGTGGGCTGCATTCACTGCATCGTATCTCTCGAGAAGACCTTCGGATGCCAGCATGTTGTAGGGGTCTGTCGTGCCGCCGAAGAAGACGTCAGCTGACGGGTTTCCCTTCTCCTCCTCGATCTTCGCCTGGACCTCGCCTGTTGAAAGGCGCTGGAAGGTCGTCTTGATCCCGAACATCTTCTGGAAGTTCTCACAGACCGCTGCGAGATACTCCTCCTCGCATGAACCGTAGACGACAAGTTCACCCTCTGCCTGTGCAGCTGCGACAAGCTCACTGTCGAAACCGTCAACCTTAGCCGTTGCGGCTGTCTCAGGGGCGCCGCTTGCGAACACTCCGGCGAGAGCAATCACCAGAACGAGCAGTACTGCTGTAGTTTTTCTCATTTTCTCCTCCTATGTGGCCAATGGCCGAAAAACAAAGAAGGGAAGGATCGTAGTCCTCCCTTCTGCAAAGAGTATTATCGCACTGGTTCGCGCTTAAAACAAGTTAAATTCAAACGGTCTCAGGCAAGCTGTCCGAACTGGGCGTTGTACAGGTCGGCGTAGAACCCGTTTTCGGCCAGAAGCTGGTCATGGGTGCCCTGCTCCACAATGTTCCCGTCCTTCATCACAAGAATCAGGTCGGCGTTCTTGATTGTGGAAAGCCTGTGGGCTATGACAAAGCTTGTGTGCCCGTGGGTCAGCCTGTCCATGGCCTCCTGGATCTCAATCTCGGTCCTTGTGTCGACGTTCGAAGTGGCCTCGTCCAGAATCAGCATAGGTGCGTTCTCCGCCATTGCCCTGGCGATTGTCACAAGCTGCCTCTGCCCTGATGAGAGGGCGCTGTCCTCAGACAGTGTGGTGTCCACTCCGTGTGAGAGCGTGGAGGTATAGTACTCAAGATTGGTCTCCGAGAGGATCCTCTTCAGCTTGTCGTCGGAGAGCTCCTTGACATTGAACTGTATGTTGTCCCTCAGAGTGCCGTCGAAGATCCAGGTGTCCTGCAGGACCATTCCGAATATCGACCTGAGCTCCGTCCTTGACATCTCCTTTATTGACTTGCCGTCAATCAGGATGTCTCCTCCGTTGGTCTCGTAGAAGCGCATCAGGAG
>JAFVFA010000107.1 GCA_017475725.1 Spirochaetales bacterium | reverse complement strand
GGGTCTTGCGGTATGTGGCGTTCCTGATCTCCCTGACAAGGAGGAAGCCGCCGAGTCTGATTCCATAGACGATGAACAGCAGAAGCTGGACTATGACGTACCATGGGAGGTCAATGCCCTTCACGAACTGGTACTTGATCAGCATCTCAAGGCCAATGGCTGCGATTGACAGACCGTAGCCGACACTCAGGAAGTAGATGTACTTCCAGAAACCGATGGTGCACATAACCAGTGCAACAATGTAATTCAATAACATTCCGTTCATCTGGGACCTCTTTACTTGCTCTCGCCGAGTCTCTGTTCGTTCATGATCTTAAGGTATGACTTTCCGGCGATGTACTCCTTGAAGGACTGTCCAGGAACCACGGTGTCTCCGACAAGGTCGTGTGTGAGTGTCCACTTGGAGAATCTGATGACAGCCTCCTTTCCGTTCTTCTTTTTCTTTGCAGCACGTGCAAGAAGGTCAAACAGGAAGACCGGAGCTCTCTTGATGACAGGCTCCTTGCCAGCTGCTGCGAAGAACATCTTTGCGATCTCCTCATAGGTGTAGGTCTCCTTTCCACCGATGCTGTAGGTCTTGTTCTTGTCCATCATGTGCTCCACGATGAAGTTCGCGAAATCCGGGCAGTCAACGACGTTGCACTTGTAGTTCTTCTTTCCGAGCAGTGAGACCTGTCCCTTTGAGACCATCGGCCAGAACACCTTGGCTATGTCATAGAAGTATCCTGTAGGCCTGAAGATCAGATATGTGAGTCCACTGGCCTTGAGCTTCTCCTCGAACATGGCCTTGGCATGGATCATCGGCACCTTAGGGTCGCTGTCAGCCTTGATGACTGATATGTACACAAAGTGCTGTGCCTTGCTTGCAACCGCCTCGTTCAGCAGGTTCAGGTTGCCCTGGTAATCGATGTCGTAGTTGGTGAACTTCGTCGAGGATCCCGTCAGACCCATGGTCGTCATGACCACATCCGCACCGGCGCAGAGGCCCTTGAGTGTATCCGGGTTTGTCGCATCGATCTTGACGAACCTGTACTTACCCTCCGTCCCCGGTACCTTCTTCTCCACCATGTCGGCCGCAACGACCTCATAGCCCTTTCCGCAAAGCGACGCAAGAATGTCGCTTCCAAGTTTTCCGAATGCTCCTGCAAGTACTACCTTCATGTATCATCTCCTTATCTGCTCTTCTCTTTGGAGCGCTTGTCGTTGATTATCTTCATGTGCTCCTCTGTTATCAGAGTCACATTGTTCTCCTTTGCCCATTTTACGCAACCCTTGAGAGCAGTGGGGAGGAAGATCCTCGGGACGTTCAGAAGCCTCTTGAGAGCATCGTCAGTGAACTTGACCTTGTCATCGATTCTGTCTGCCGCATAGCGGACGCTCTGCAGGCTTGACTGTCTCATAGGGAGAAGCTCAGGAACCATCCTCTTGTGTCTGTGGTACCAGAAGTTCTTCGAATCCCTGTAGCCGTAGTCGACAGGTGCCGGTGGGAAGTCCTTGGCTGTGACGCCGTTGATGATGGCGTTGTAGTACCTCTCCTTCATCAGGATCTTGTCCACACGCAGAATGAACATCGCTCCGTATGGGCTGATGATTCCGTTGAAGTCATGGAAGGGCCCCGGATATCCGTCAAGGATTCCCGGCTTGTCGTCCTGTGCCCCGTCAAGTTCCCTCATCCACGTGCACTCCATTGCCTGGAAGGCCTCAGAGATCACCTTCGGATACTTGGCGGCGTTCTCCGGATTCTGCTTTGCCATCAGGCCGTCCTCGTAGGTGAAGTCGAAATGCTTCATCTTCTCCTCTGTGGTGTCACCGGGCCAGCTGAGCTTGACCAGGCTCTTGAAGGTGGACTTCCCGTCCGTGACGAAGTTGATTGTGCACTTGCCGCTTCTCAGGATGTTCTGCGCTGTGTTGGAGGAGTTCCTGCAGTTCAGCAGCATTGCATAGTAGTCCTTGCCTGCCACATAGTATGGCTGGACCAGCGAATACGGTCCGAATGAAGGCTTTCCATCCTCTGTCAGGGTTCCAATCAGAACCGTGGGCATAGGGAAGAAAAGCGATGTCTGGTAGAAATTGTCAACGATTCTCAAATCCTTGAAACTGCTCATCGATTTATCTCCTGTAAAGTGTTATCTGTCTGAAATCATCCTCTCGATGATGTTCGCTCTCTCAGCGTAGTGCTTCCCGTGGCTTGCAAGGCTAATCATTGCCTCCGAGACCATCTCGCAGAGACCCTCCTCCACCTGTCTGCCGTTGAGCAGCAGAATGTTCTCCACCCTTGCGGTCAGG
>JAFVFA010000106.1 GCA_017475725.1 Spirochaetales bacterium | reverse complement strand
CCGCAAAGGACGTGCTTCCGTCCTCTCTTGATGAAGTGACCATCGGGGTCAGGCCGGAGAACGTGCTCGTCTCGGAGGGCGAGGGCGTCAAGGTCAAGGTCGACACCTCCCTTCCTTCAGGCATGGAGACCATCCTCAACCTCAGACTGGGCGATGATGTGATGCTCAGCTGCGTCATGATAGGATCTGTGGACTATCCTTCTGATTCTGTCATCTCAGTCTGCTTCAAGGAGGACCAGGTCCTGATGTTTGACGGCGAAGGCAACTTTGCCACAGCCGGTTCCGTCAAATTCATCTGATCATCCCTCTGCCATAATCTGGTTTCACAGTAAAGCGGCTTTTTTCACGGATATTGCTGAAATTTTCACAGTAGACGCCTGAAAAAGCCGCAATTGCTGTGAAAGGCAATAAGCTTGTTCCATGTTGACATCATCCTGTCAGTGATTGTATAGTGCTTATTGGTTAGAGGCATCTAACTAAGGCATTGGAGAGAAGTCCGGAAGCAGGAGAGAAACATGAAAGAGAAGAAGAAAGGCGACATATCCGTGTTGCTGGACTATGCGGGCAATTACAAGGGGCTGACTTTCCTTGGTCTGGCACTCTCCGCGATTGCCATGGTGCTGGGCACCTTACCTTACATCTGCATCTGGCTGGTTGTAAGGGACCTTATAGCAGTTGCCCCCAACTGGTCACAGGCCACCGGAATAGCCCGTTACGGTTGGATGGCATTCATCTTCGCATTCGGAGGGATTCTGGTGTATTTCGCGGCGCTCATGTGCACGCACCTTGCCGCGTTTAGAACCGCATCGAACATAAGGAAGAGGGGAATGGCCCATATGATGAACACTCCTCTGGGGTTCTTCGACGACCACGCCTCCGGTTATCTGAGAAACAGACTTGATGCAGCCGCCTCGGATACAGAGACACTGCTGGCGCATAACCTTGCAGACATTGCAGGTACGGTTGCCATGTTCCTCTCCATGCTTGTCCTGATGTTCGCATTTGACTGGAGAATGGGGGCTGCCTGCCTTTTGGCCGCTGTGGTCTCCCTGATCGCCATGTTCTCCATGATGGGAGGCAAGAACGCCAATCTCATGATGGAGTACCAGACTGCACAGGACGTCATGAGCAAGGCTGGAACCGAGTATGTGCGTGGAATACCGGTGGTCAAGGTCTTCCAGCAGACCGTCTATTCGTTCAAGGCCTTCAAGCAGTCCATAGAGGACTACAGCGCAAAGGCGGAAAGGTATACGGACGGAGTGTGCAGAGTGCCGCAGGCAATCAACCTGACAGCCACGGAGGGTGCCTTCGCATTCCTTGTCCCTGCGGCGATCTTCATTGCACCTGCAGCCTTAAAGAATGGCAATTTCGCCACTTTCATAACGAATTTCGCCTTCTATGCAGTGTTTTCGGCCATTGTTTCAACTGCATTGGCAAGGATCATGTTCGCTGCAAGCGGCACCATGATGGCACGGACTGCAGTCGGACGTTTCAACGAGGTGATGAATGCACCTACGCTTGAGATCTCTGACAATCCGAAAAGGCCGAAGGACAACACGGTCGAGTTCAAGGATGTCAGCTTCACCTACGAAGGCTCCGGCATGCCCGCACTTGACCATGTCTCATTCAAGGTCCAGCCCGGCCAGACGGTTGCCCTTGTAGGGCCTTCCGGTGGCGGAAAGACCACGGCCGCAAGCCTTATCCCGCGTTTCTGGGATGTCTCCGAAGGATCTGTGGAGGTGGGTGGTGTGAACGTCAAGGATACGGATCCGCATGTTCTCATGAGCCAGGTCGCATTCGTCTTCCAGAACAATCGCCTTTTCAAGACCTCAATCCTTGAGAATGTGCGCATCGCAAAGCCTACTGCAGGCAGAGAGGCTGTAGAGGCCGCATTGGATGCAGCTCAGTGCAGAGACATACTGGACAAGCTCCCAAACGGAATAGACACGGTAATCGGGGCCGAGGGGACCTACCTTTCAGGAGGAGAGCAGCAGAGAGTCGCCCTGGCACGGGCGATACTCAAAGATGCTCCCATAGTTGTTCTGGATGAGGCGACAGCCATCGCCGACCCGGAGAACGAGGCCATGATACAGAAGGCTCTGGCCGCCTTGATGAAGGACAAGACCGTGATAATGATAGCCCACAGGCTTTCCACAATAGTGGATGCAGACAAGATCATTGTGCTCGACTCCGGGAAGGCCGTTGAGCAGGGGACCCACGATGAACTAGTCAAGGCCGGCGGCCTGTATGCAAGGATGTGGGAGGACTACAACCGTGCGGTGCAGTGGAAGATCACTGCCTCAGAGGAGGTGAGATGATGTTCGGAAAGAAGTTTCAGAGAAAGTATGCACTCACCGACCAGGGGGTGAGGAACACAAAGGCCGGTACGTTCTGGACTGTGGTGGTCAATCTCCTGACCATGGCAGGTATGGGGATTCTGTATCTGATGATAAAAGGCTACATGGACACGTTCCTCAATGGGGCTGCACTTCCGAAGGCCTGGACAATCCTCATCATGGTGCTGGTCTTCATTGTCCTGTCGTTGATCACACACATCCAGCAGTACAGGGCCACGTACGGCCTTGTCTACAGGGAGATCAAGGCCGTCAGGATAAACATAGCGGAGAAGCTCAGAAAGCTGCCCCTTGGGTATTTCGGGAAGAGGGATCTGGCAGATCTGACCGAGACCATAATGGGAGATGTCAACCGTCTTGAGCATGTCTGGTCACACTGCCTCGGCTATCTGTACGGATCGTTCATCTCAACAGGGATCGTCGCGGTGATGCTCTTCATCTACAACTGGAAGATGGCAATTGCCTGTCTATGGGGAGTTCCGGTGGCGTTCATACTGCTCTTCGGAAGCAGGAGGATCACACGGCGCGAGTCCGAAATCAGCAAGAAGGCTGCGATCCAGGTCTCTGACGGCATCCAGGAGACCCTTGAGAGCATGCGGGAGATCAGAGCCACCAACCAGGAGGCACGCTTCCTAAAGGCCCTGGAGGACAAGATCGACAAGCATGAGAGAATCAAGAGGAGAGGAGAGCTGATAACCGGTGTCTTCGTGAACGGAGCAAGCGTGATCATGCGTCTCGGCGTAGCGACGACGATTCTCACAGGAGCCGGTCTGATTCTCTCAGGCCAGATAGACTTCATGCTTCTGTTCATGTTCCTGATGGTCATAACCCGCATCTATGCACCATTCGACCAGGCTCTTGCACTCATTGCCGAGCAGTTCATGTCCCAGATCTCTGCGAACCGCCTGATGGAGATCTATGACACCAAGGCGGCGGAAGGCAAGGAGAGCTTCAAGCCGGAGGGGCATGACATCGAGTTCCGCAATGTGGGGTTCTCCTACGATGACAACCAGGTCCTGAGCAATGTAAGCTTTGTGGCAAAGGAAGGCGAGGTCACAGCCCTTGTAGGACCTTCAGGGTCTGGAAAGAGCACTTGCGCACGCCTTGCCGCAAGGCTCTGGGACATAGATGAGGGCAGCATAGAGGTCGGAGGTGTGGATATCTCAACAATCGACCCGGAAGTGCTTCTCAGCGACTACTCCATGGTCTTCCAGGATGTCGTTCTCTTTGACGACACGGTCATGGAGAACATCCGTCTTGGAAAGCATGGGGCTACAGACGAAGAGGTCCTTGCCGCGGCAAGGGCAGCCAACTGCGATGAGTTCGTGAGCAGGCTTCCGGATGGATATTCAACGGTCATAGGCGAGAACGGTGCAAAGCTCTCCGGCGGAGAGAGGCAGAGGATCTCCATTGCAAGGGCACTTCTGAAGAATGCACCCATTGTCCTTCTGGATGAGGCTACGGCATCACTTGATGTTGAGAACGAGACAAAGGTTCAGGGGGCCCTGTCGCGGCTGCTTGAAGGCAAGACGGTCCTTGTCATTGCACATAGAATGCGAACTGTTGAGGCCGCAGACCACATTGTGGTCCTTGCTGACGGCAAGATCGTCGAGGAGGGCAGACCGGAGGTCCTCAGAGCAACCGAGGGCAGCAGATTCCGCCACATGGCTGAACTTCAGGCCAGCAGCGCAAAGTGGAGCGTCTGAATGCAAGTTCGGCTTCCTGTGTGGAGCAGTTCCGTTCTGCATGGGAGGCCTTTTCTTGCATTCCATGTAGAAGAAGTATGCCAGTCAAATCTTTCCCTTTGGCGAAAAAAGCCTTATCATCCATGTTATGCAGTACAGAAGCGGCAAACATGGGGAAAGGCTTTCAGTCTTGGGATACGGATGCATGAGGTTCACCAGAAGTGGGTCCTCAATCGACATTGCAAAGGCGGAGAAGGAGATCCTTGAAGCCTTCAACGGCGGGGTGAACTACTACGACACCGCCTATATCTATCCTGGCAGCGAGGTCACCCTTGGCGAGATCCTGGAAAGGAACGGCATAAGGGAGAAGGTGTACATAGCCACAAAGCTGCCCCAGTACATGATCTCAAGCAGGCAGGCAGTTGACAAGTACTTCAACGAGGAGCTTTCCAGGCTCAGAACAGACTATGTTGACTTCTATCTGATGCACCACCTCACTGACATTGCCCAGTGGCAGAGGCTGAAGGACATGGGCATTCTGCAGTGGATCCAGGACAGGAAGGCCAGCGGAGCGGTCAGGAACATAGGTTTCTCATACCACGGGAACTCCGACAACTTCCTGAAGATCCTGAATGACTACGACTGGGACTTCTGCCAGATCCAGTACAACTATCTGGACGAGAACACCCAGGCAGGGGTCATAGGACTCAAAGCTGCAGCGGAGAAGGGTATTCCTGTAATCATAATGGAGCCCCTTAGAGGCGGTAAGCTTGTGAATCTGCTACCTGAAGCTGCAAAACAGGCCATCAAAGACAATCCTAGAGGGTGGAGCGCTGCAGAGTGGGGACTCAGATGGCTATACAACCAGAGCGAGGTCACTGTGGTCCTCTCCGGCATGAACTCGACAGAGATGGTGCAGGAGAACGTCAGAACCGCATCAGAGGCTGAAGCAGGCCACTTCACGGAAGATGATTTTGCATTCATAGAGGCACTGAAAAAGGAGATCAACGCCCACGAGAAGATCGGTTGCACAGGTTGCCGCTACTGCATGCCATGCCCGAAGGGTGTGGACATCCCCGGAATCTTCCGCAGCTGGAACACAATGTACACTGAGTCCAAATTCTCGGGTCGCAAGCAGTACTTCCAGTCGGTTGCGCTCACCGCAGAGCCATCCTTTGCATCCCAGTGCATAGAGTGCGGAAAATGCGAGAAGCATTGTCCCCAGGAACTCCCGATCAGGCAGAAGCTCAAGGAGGCTGACAAGGACCTGAGGCCTCTGCCGTACAAGATAGCGATATCGGTGGGGCGTAAGTTCATGATGAGGCAGGCAAAGGGCAGAAAAAAGGTCAGCTGATCACTGCGGAAGCTTGCAGACGTCTATCCAGCCAAGTGAGTTCGAATACCTCTCAAGCTCCTCAAGTGTGAGCTCTATTGCACTGTTGCTGCTTCCGCAGGCAGGGAAGACCGTCTTGAATCTCTTCAGGGACTCGTCCAGATAGACCTTCACTCCATCGTTGATTGCAAATGGGCAGACGCCTCCGACTGCATGGCCTATCAGCTCCACCGCCTGTTCGGGTGTCAGCATCTTGGCCTTGGTTGCGAACTGAGCCTTGTACTTGGGGTTGTCTATCTTGGCGTCACCTGCCGCGATTACCAGAATCGGGCCGTCAGGTGTCATGAATGAAAGAGATTTCGCAATCCTGCAGCCTTCACATCCAAGAGCCTGGGCCGCAAGCTCCACCGTGGCGCTTGAGACCTGGAACTCCATGATTCTGTCCTCAATGCCGAATGCTCTGAAATACTCTCTGACCTTCTCGATTGCCATGGTGGTTCCTCCACATATGCAAATTGAAGCAGAACATGAGGGTGAGAGTAAATACCCAAAAATGCCGTTTGACTCTACGGGTGGAATCCAATCATTCTCGGCTTGATAAAAATGATAAAAATGATAAGATTAGATAAAGAAAATAAAAATAGATAAAAATGATAAAGCAAGAGGATGCCTATGATAGATTCGTTTTTTGTACCTTCATTCGGAAACAGACCAAAACATCTTGTTGGGCGGGATTCTGTATTGAGACGGATTGAGATGGCTTTGCAAAGCGTACCAGGAAGCCGAGAACGGGCCATGATCATCTTGGGACAGAGAGGATCCGGCAAGACGGTTCTTCTTCTGGAGATAGCGGAACGCGCGAAGAAGAAGAGATTCATTGTCGCAAATCCAACAGTGGTATCAAATGGAATGCGAAACAGAATCATGGAGAAGCTGAGGGATGAGTGCCCTGAGTATTTGAATGAGACACGTAAGAAAGTGGCAGGCGGAAATGTAAGCGTCTTGGGTTTTGGGGCAGGTATACAATTCAACGAGCAGGCTTCTGAGGAGAAGAGCTTTTCATGGAAAATCACTGAGTATTGCAAGAATGCAAATGCTGACCATCATGGGGTGATGATACTCATTGATGAAGTACGGTCAAACAGTGAGGAACTGAGGGAACTGATCATTTCCTATCAGGAGATGGTTGGAGAAGGGCTTGATGTCTCCATAGTATTCGCCGGCCTGCCGATGGCAATCTCAACGTTGTTGAATGATCATGTCCTAACCTTTCTGAACAGGGCAGAGAAAATAGAACTACAGCCTCTCAGAACAGAGGACATTGAGCTTTACTACTTAAAGGCCTTTGAATCTTTGGGAGTCGAGATATCCAGGGAGAAGATACGTCTGGCAGCTGAGGAGGCTGCAGGCTCACCTTACCTGATGCAATTGATCGGTCATTACATAACCCTCAATTCTGAAGGGAAAATGTCTGAATCCCAGTTCACTGATTCTCTGGAATATGCGAAGAGAACATTCAAGAATGATATATGCAGGACATCGATAGCCCCCCTTTCCGATCTGGATATCGGTTTCTTGAACGCCATGGTAGAAGATGCTGATGAAACCAATCTTGACGACATCACAATTCGGATGGGTAAGACGGCATCCTTTGTGCAGACCTACAAAAGGCGCCTTATCCAATGCGGTATCATCGAACAGCCAAGGAGAGGAAAGGTCGTCTTTGCCATCCCATATCTTAAGGAATATCTGAGAGAACAGGCGTAGATTGGAGGATTCTTACTAGGAAGACCTCTCGGACTCGACTTGCCATCCGGCATGCTGAAAAGTAGAATGTAGTCGAAATGTTGGTATTGATAGTCCTCACAGTTTTCGTCGCCACAATCGTCGGTTCCATAAGCGGAATCGGCGGTGGTGTCCTCATCAAGCCTGTTCTGGATGCTGTAAGCGGCATGCCTGCAAGCCAGATAAGCTTTCTCTCCGGAATCACGGTCCTTACCATGACAATCGTCTCCCTTATCAGAAGTCGAGGCGGTGAGCAGAAGATCAGCAACACAACGATCTTCCTTGCCATAGGTGCTGCCGTAGGAGGAGTGGCGGGCAAGAAGGTCTTTGATGTGATCAAAAGCGCAGCAGGCAATGATGCCATGGTCAGCCTGATACAGAACATCGTTATGGTGATCCTGACTGTTGCCGTGTTCATCTACACGCTCAGGAAGGAGACTGTCAATACAAAGAACGTTGAGAACAAGGCTGTAGTCGTCACAGCGGGTTTCATCCTTGGAGTGCTCTCGTCATTCCTTGGAATAGGAGGAGGTCCGATCAATCTGATGATTCTCTCCTATCTGTTCTCGATGGACACCAAGACCGCAGCCCTGAACTCACTGTTCGTGATTTTCTTCTCCCAGGTTCTGTCTCTGGCGACAACTCTGGTGACCGGAAGCGTGCCGCAGTTCGACTGGGCAATGCTGCTTCTCATGATGGGTTTCGCGGTCGTTGGCGCGACTCTGGGCCGAACCTTCAGCAGAAGGATGTCAGGGAAGGCGGTCGATGTCCTCTTCATGGTCCTCATGGCTGTGATAATAGGGCTTTCAATCTACAACTGCTTCCGGTACGGAAGGCTTGTTTGACAAGAGTCCCTTGAAAAAGTGCGTGCTAACTAAAAATCCAATTAAACTGTATTTATTGCAACAAAATGTTAACAAAACAACGACATGCCGAATTTCTTTGTGTTGTTGTTTCCCGCTCGGTTGACCATCCAGGGCCGCATAATTAAAGTGTTCTGATATATAAGGACAGAATGATGAAAGACCTAGAGACCTGCAGACAGGAGATCAACGACATAGACAGGCAGATAGCCGCATTGTTCGAGCAGCGCATGGATGCGTCCAGGGACGTGGCCCTGTACAAGAAGGAGTACGGACTCCAGATCTTCGATGCGGCACGAGAGCAGCAGGTGTGCGAACGCGAGGTCGAGCTCATCCGCAACCCTGACTACAGGCAGTACTACCTCGAGTTCCTCCACAGCATGATGGACATAGGGAAGAAGTACCAGAGCCAGGTCATAAAGGGTTCCAAGATCGCATATTGCGGTATAGAGGGCGCCTGGGCGCACATCGCCGCCAGACGGATCTTCCCGAAAGGTGTCCTTGTCACGTATCCGAGCTTTGACAAGGCCTACGATGCAGTTGTCTCAGGGCATTGTGACTTCGCTGTCCTGCCGGTTGAGAACAGCTACGCAGGCAACGTGAACCAGGTCTTTGACCTTATGCATGCAGGTCCGCTTTTCATCAACGGGATGTACAACCTCAGAGTCACCCAGGCTCTTCTGGGCGTGAAGGGAGCGACCCTCTCCGACGTCAAGAAGGTCATCAGCCACCAGCAGGCCCTTGACCAGTGCATGAACTTCCTCCAGCAGAACGGCTACAAGGTGCAGGCCATGTCCAACACCGCAGTCGCCGCACATGAGGTCGCCACACTGAACGACAAGTCTATAGCGGCCATAGCAAGCGAGGAGAGCGCCGAGCTCTACGGTCTTGAGGTCCTGCAGAGGGAGATCAACCAAAACACCCAGAACACCACGCGCTTTGCCGTCTTCTCAAGGGTGAAGAACGATGAGGTCACGCCGAACGCCCACTGCCTCTTCCAGATGATGTTCACAGTCAAGAACTACCCCGGCTCACTTGCAATGGCGATTAAGACCTTCGCCGACAACTCCATCAACCTGAGGTCGCTGCAGAGCAGACCAATCAAGGATGTCCCATGGCAGTACTACTTCTACGTGGAGGGTGAGGGCTCTCTGGTTGGGGAGAAGGGCCAGCGGATTGTGGAGGCCCTGAAGGAAGTCTGCGAGGAAGTCAAGATCCTTGGTCACTACCAGGGCGATCTGAACATATGAGATCTGAACGCATAAGGGGAGCACAATGGGTATAGTCAGAATGAATCTCGGTCCCGCCAGCTACGACATTGTCGTCAGAAGGGGTGCGCTTTCGGACGCGGGGAATGAGCTCAACCTGGACAGGAAGGTCCTTGTGGTCTCTGATGACGGGGTGCCGGACCAGTATGCCGATGAGGTCATGGCCCAGGCCCGTGAAGGCTTCCGTTTTGTGTTCCCCGCAGGAGAGGAGAGCAAGAGCCTCTTCACATTGGAGGACATACTCAGGCACATGCTCAGATGCGGCTTCTCCAGAAAGGACTGCGTGGTCGCGGTCGGCGGCGGGGTGTCGGGTGACATCGCCGGTTTCGCAGCCGCCTGCTACATGCGCGGGATTGACTTCTACAACATCCCCACCACGGTGCTTTCCCAGGTCGATTCCTCCATAGGAGGCAAGACCGCAGTCAACCTTGATGGCGTGAAGAACATAGTCGGTGCCTTCCACCAGCCCAAGAAGGTCCTGATCGACCCGGATGTGCTTGGAACGCTCTCGAGAAGGCAGATTTCAAATGGTCTTGCTGAGGCCTTCAAGATGGCCTGCACCTTTGATCCCGATCTTTTCAGGTTCTTCCTGGAGGGCGATGCCTTCAAGGACATAGACCATGTGATAGAGAGATCTCTGGAGCTCAAAAGGGATGTGGTCCAGAAGGACGAGAAGGAGGCCGGACTCAGGAAGGTCCTCAACTTCGGACACACAATAGGCCACGGGATCGAGTCCACTCTGCTTGAGGGGACGCTGCACCACGGCGAGTGTGTGGCCCTTGGCATGCTGCCCATGTGCGCCCCTGAGGTCAGGAGGCAGCTTGAGGCCGGACTGGTGAGACTCGGTCTTCCCACAAGGTTCAACTTCAACGAGAACGCCGTGATTGAGGCCATCGCCCATGACAAGAAGTCCTCAGGTGACACGATATCGACTGTCTACGTGCCGGAGGTCGGCAGGTTCGAGTTCCGCGACCTTGCCGTCAATGAGATCAGAGAGCTCCTGTCCGTGATAAAGGCTTGATGGAGGTACAGATGAAGAACAGCTTCGGAAACAATGTCCAGATCACATTATTCGGGGAGAGCCACGGACCATACATAGGTGCGGTCCTGGACGGTCTCT
>JAFVFA010000105.1 GCA_017475725.1 Spirochaetales bacterium | reverse complement strand
CGAAGATGATCACGGCATCAACCAGAGTCAGACAGGTCCCCAACGACAATGGTGTGTATTTGTTGATGACCTGGGCGATTATGTCGGTTCCGCCGGTGTTGGCACCGCCTTTCATGACAAAGCCTATGCCCGCCCCCATGGTGACACCACCGAAGAGGGCGCTCAACCACATGCTTACAGGCTCCGAGTAGTCAAGAAACCCGTCACCACCTGAGATCTCGACAAGCAAAGAGGTGAACAGGGAAAGAAGCAAGGTGCCCACAAGGGACCTGAGTCCGTAGAGCTTTCCGAAGACCTTCATCCCTATCAGGAAGAGGGGTATCGAAAGGGCGAAGATGACATATCCCGGGTTCCATCCCCATGTGTGGTAGACCATGGTCGCAATGCCGCTCACTCCTCCCGATGCTATCTTTGCCGGGTTCACGAAATAGGCTACGCCAACCGCTACAAGAAAGGACCCGACAGTTATGTTGAAATAATCGTGGAACTTGCGACTCACACTCATGGACTACACTCCTCTATCAATTGGAAGACCATACTTACTGTACAGTACTTGCCCCAAAAAATAAAGGCTCAGTTCAGATGGAGGATTCCCCTTGCCTGCTCTGCAGTGATGTCTGCGCCATAGAACAGGGAATAGAACTCCCGGGTCCTTGCGACGATGTCGATGCCGGCCTCCGGATAGAATATGCTTGCAAGGTACCAGAGCCCCACAATCCTGTTGGAGCACACCGGGTTGTCTATGAAGCCATGCGGCATGCTCGGGACCAGGTAGACATCCCCGTTCTGCACCGCTCTCAGAGTGGACCACTCCGAGCCCGTTGTGACCGTTTTGTAGCCTGCCTCCGTGTAGGTGAAGATGTACTCCGGGTCCAGCTGGTAAAGGGTCTCAAGCGAGATGCTGCCGTTCTGGGCCAGCTTTGAGGAGACGACGACCTCCGCCCCTGCCTTCTCCGCACACTGTGCGTGGCTCTTACCTGCGATCACTGCCTCCAGAGCATCATTTGAGGATGTGATGTAGACTGTCGGCTTACTGACGAATGAGTGTTTACCTATGGTCTCGACGACTTCATCATAGTACGCTGCAAGCTTCTCGGCGCGATCCTCACATCCGAGAAGCCTCCCAAGACGCCTGAAGACATCGGGATAGTTGTCCATGTTCGCCTCTATGAAGATGACGGGGACTCCAACCTCGGCGGAAATCGTATCAAGATCCTTTGCCATGTCCTCAACGGACCCCTTGATGTCCCCTACATCTATTATCAGCTCCGGATCTGCAAGGATCAGAGTCTCCTTGTTCAGGTTGGCCTTCTTGCCATACAGGGTTCCGAACGCCGGAAGGCTGTGGGTGAAAGAAGGGTAGATGGTCTTCTCGTCAGCGCTGAGGGAAGATGCCAGGCCGACAAGCTTCTCAGGTGCAACCTGGAGGACTATGACCTGGGCATTGGACCCGGAGGGTGCAATCCTTGTGATATTGGCAGGAAGCTCCACCTCCCGTCCCAGGTCATCAATGAAGACCCGGGTCCCGAAAGTCTCCGGATTCCGGATCTCCCCGACTGACTGGGCAAAGGTCAGCGCCATTGACAACAACACAAACATCAAAGCAAACAATATTCTCTTCATACGAACTCCTTTCTTTATTCGATATAAACCACAAACTGAGCCATCATCTTGTTGTTCCTGAACACATATGGATACTCATCGTCACCGGTTTCCGCAACATGCTCCAGATACCTGTCCGTTCTGTCTCCAAGGTATGTCCAATCCAGAAAAGCCCTTGCCTCATCCATGGATTCAAGCGGCTGGTCAAAGGTCAGCGAGAAGTCCTTCCTCTCATATCCCAGCCCCTTTGCCTTAAGAAGCGACTCTATCAGATCGGAACGGTCCTTCCTTGTGGCTAGGCCATGGGCGCAGTGCTTTGAGACGATGTACACAAGCTTCCTTCCCGCCTTGGACACCATCCGGTTAAGGTCTGCTGCATCGTCGATATGGCCGAAGTTCACGCAGAGAAGCACATCAGCCTTCCGTTCCACTTGGTTGAAATCCATGCAGTGGAAGATGTCCATCGATGACCTTCTGGCGGCGTGCTCTATGACCGAAGGATCAAGGTCATAGGCCTGGATGCTGTAGCCTCTCCTTCTAAGGATCTCCGCCTCGTAGCCCAGGCCGCAGCCCGCCTCGATGATGGAATCGGCCTTCCCCACATGCGGCACTATCAGGTCAACCAGATGCTCGTGGTAATCGGACCTGGAACTTGCACGTTCGTACCACAGGATGCTCTGCTCCGACCACCAATTCACTCGGGTATGCATACCAGACTCCCCCCTTCGGTCTCCATGACCCTTATGCCCCTTCCGTAGACCTCGGACAATATGTCGGATCCAACCAGACCGGATGGTGCTCCATCATAGGCGATCCTTCCTCCGGACATCACGACAACCCTTGTGGAATGCATCAGTGCAAGATCAGGGTTGTGTGTGGAGTATATGCAGCTGTATCCCCTGGCTCTGAGCTCCTCTATCTTCTCAAGCACAAGCAGCTGGTTGGAGTAGTCAAGGAAGGAGGTGGGCTCGTCAAGGATCAGAAGCCTTGCATCCTGCATGAGCGCCCTTGCTATCAGGACAAGCTGACGCTCTCCTCCGGAGATGTTCTCCATGGTCCTGTCCGCAATGTGCCTTATGTTCAGAAGGTCTATCACCTCCTCGGCCCTTGCCTCCTCCTTTGCCCCAGGTGTCTGGAACAGGGAGAGCCTGTTTGCGGATCCCATGAGTATCGATGTTCTGACGGAATACGGGAAGACGGAACTGCTTATCTGCGGAATGTACGCCATATAGTTCGCCCTCTCCCTCAGTGCCATGCCACTCACAGCCCTGCCGTCTATCTCTATGCTTCCGACCTTATGCCTCATGAAGGCTGGGATCAGTCTGAGAAGTGTTGTCTTGCCCGCACCGTTGCGGCCAAGGAGGCTGACGGTCTCGCCCTCCCCGATTCTGAGGTCCAGGCCGTCCAGCACCTTGTGGTCCCTGTAGCTGAACTCAAGTCCCTTTATCTCAAGAATCATGTCTGACCTCCTTGAACAGAAGGAAGATGAAGAAAGGCGCCCCTATGAAGGATGTCAGGATACCGATCGGTATCTCGATCGTCGACATGGTCCTTGACAGACAGTCGACCACTGTAAGGAGTGATGCACCCAGGAACATTGATGATGGGAAGGAGTATCTTGCATCATTGGAGACGAGCATCCTGGAGATGTGGGGTATTATCAATCCGACCCAACCTATGTTGCCTGCGACAGCCACGCTGCATGCAGTGAGGACGGTTGCGAACACTATGGAAAGCAGCCTTATCAGCCTTGTGTTGACCCCGAGGGAGCGGGCCTCATCCTCGGAGAGCGACAGCAGGTTTATCTTCCAGGACAGGAGAAGCAGGCCGGCAAAGGAGACGGCCATTGGAATGACGATGATCGACAGCTCCGCAAAACCCATCCCGGAGATCGACCCCATCAGGAAGTATGTGATTGCAGGAAGCACATTG
>JAFVFA010000104.1 GCA_017475725.1 Spirochaetales bacterium | reverse complement strand
GGTCGTTGTGAGCCCGTCGGACAGCAGAGACCAGGCCGTCACATGGAGAGAGGCAAGCCTCATCGAGAGCGCAACCGACGCACCATACAGGAGGGAGATGTCCTGGGAGCAGTTCGACAGGATGGCAAACTGCTTCGCGAACCTTCTTCTCAGCAGAGAGACTCCCAGAGGTACCAAGGTCGGTATCCTGATGATGAACTGCATAGAGTATCTTCCGATCTATTTCGGAGTCCTGAAGGCAGGTTGCATAGTCGTCCCCATGAACTACAGATATTCCAGCGATGAGATCAAGTACTGTCTGGATCTGGCAGACGTCGAGATCCTTGTGTTCGGACCGGAGTTCGTGGCAAGGATGGATGCGATCTCAGACCAGATACCTAACGTCAGGACCATGTTCTACGTGGGGAAGAACGGACCGTTATATGCGGAGAACTGCCTCAGGGTGATGGGCTTCGCATCAACCAAAGCCCCACCGATTGCCCTTGACCAGGATGACTATGCTGCCATCTACTTCTCTTCGGGTACAACAGGTTTCCCGAAGGCCATACTGCACAAGCACAGAGCACTCTACTGCTCATGCCTGACAGAGCAGAACCACCACGGACAGACAAAGGACGATGTCTTCCTCTGCATCCCGCCACTCTACCACACAGGGGCCAAGATGCACTGGTTCGGTTCCCTCATGACAGGCGGAAAGGCAGTCATACTTAGAGGCACCAAGCCCGAATGGATACTCAGGACGGTCACAGAGGAGAAGTGCACCATAGTATGGCTCCTTGTGCCATGGGTGCAGGACATCCTTGATGCCATAGACAGCGGCAGAATCAATCTGGACGACTATCTTCTGAGCCAGTGGCGCCTGATGCACGTAGGTGCGCAGCCTGTTCCGCCAAGTCTGATCAACAGATGGCTCAAGGTGTTCCCTCACCACCAGTACGACACCAACTATGGCCTCTCGGAGTCCATCGGACCCGGTTGTGTGCATTTGGGAGTCGAGAATACTTCCAAGGTCGGAGCAATTGGTATCCCAGGCTATCTCTGGGAAGCCAAGATAGTGAAGGATGACGGTGTGACCGAGGTAAGCGGCGATGAGGTCGGTGAACTTGCAGTCAAGGGCCCTGGAGTCATGTGCTGCTACTACAAGAACAGGGAGGCCACAGACGAGATCCTGAAGGGCGACTGGCTCCTGACAGGAGATATGGCCAAGAAGGATGAGGACGGCTTCATATACCTGGTAGACAGGAAGAAGGACGTCATCATCACCGGAGGTGAGAACCTCTACCCTGTACAAATCGAGGATTATCTGAGAAAATTCGACAAGATAAAGGATGTCGCAGTCATAGGCCTGCCTGACCACAGACTTGGGGAGATCGCAGCGGCGATAATCTCCATCAAGGAGGGTATGCAGTGTACGGAGGAGGAGATCCAGACCTTCTGCCAGGATCTTCCAAGGTACAAGAGACCAAGGAAGGTCATCTTCGCCGATGTACCCAGAAACCCCACCGGAAAGATCGAGAAGCCGGTTCTCAGGGAGCGCTACAGAGTGGCAAACCTTGTCGAGCAGCAGATCCAGAGCTGAGATATCACAGAAGGAAGAAAAGACAGGACAATGAAGAGATTGATGTTGGGAAACGAGGCTTTCGCTAGAGGCCTCTTCGAGGCGGGATGCAGCTTCGTGTCAAGCTACCCCGGAACCCCGAGCACAGAGATAACCGAGTTCGCTGCCAAGTACCCCGAAATATACGCGGAGTGGGCTCCGAACGAGAAGGTCGCCATGGAGGCGGCCTTCGGTGCGTCATTGGCAGGAAAGAGAAGCTTCTGCGGCATGAAGCACGTTGGCCTCAACGTGGCTGCCGACCCGCTGTTCACGCTCTCATACACAGGTGTCAATGCCGGCATGGTCATCGGAGTTGCAGACGACCCGGGAATGCACTCGTCCCAGAACGAACAGGACTCCAGGCACTATGCGATAGCGGCAAAGGTCCCCATGCTGGAACCTTCAGACTCCGAAGAGGCCAAGGAGTTCACCAAGCTGGCGTTCGAGCTCTCGGAGAGATTCGACACCGTGGTCTTCGTCAAGATGTGCACACGCATAGCACATTGCCAGAGCATAGTGGAGATGGATGACAGGCAGGATGTTCCTGCAAGGCCTTACGAAAAGAACATACCCAAGTACATAATGATGCCCGGAATGGCAAAGAAGCGCCACCCGATTGTGGAGCAGAGAACCAAGGCCCTGACGGAATGGGCGGAGACTGCTCCAATCAACAGGATTGAGGAAGGCAGCGACAAGTCAATGGGGATCATCACTTCATCGACAAGCTACGACTATGTCAAGGAAGTCTGCGGTGACAGGTTCCCTGTGCTGAAGCTTGGCATGATCAATCCACTCCCCGTCAAGCTGATCCGGGATTTCGCGGCAAAGGTGGACCAGGTGATAGTGGTTGAGGAGCTTGATGGGATAATCGAGACCCACTGCTGCTCCATAGGGGTCAAAGCGAAGGGCAAGGAGCTGTTCGGGAACATCGATGAGCTCATGCCAAGCATAGTGGCCCAGAAGCTCGGAATCCCATATGAGTTCGGAACCAAGCTGGACGAACCCATCCCGGGAAGGCCTCCGGTGATGTGCGCAGGC
>JAFVFA010000103.1 GCA_017475725.1 Spirochaetales bacterium | reverse complement strand
TGATGTCCTGTACAGAGCCTGTTGCCACGATTTCTCCGCCTTCTTCGCCACCTCCGGGTCCCATGTCAATGATACGGTCTGCATTGTGTATGACATCAAGGTCATGCTCTATGACAACCACTGTGGCCCCGTTGTCGATAAGGGTCTGGAACACGGACAGAAGGGTCTGCACATCAAGCGGATGGAGCCCTATGGTAGGCTCGTCGAACACAAAGACGGAGTCGCTCTGCAGCCTTCCCATCTCGCTTGCAAGCTTCAGCCTCTGGGCCTCTCCACCGGACAGGCTTGGCGTCTCCTCCCCCAAAGTCAGGTAGCCAAGGCCAAGGCGCTGCAGGACCTCAAGGCGCTGTCTGACAAGCTTCATGTCCCTGCAGACCTCAATTGCTGTGTTGATGTCCATGTCCATCAGCTCCGGCAAGGAGAACTCCCGCCCTTCCTTGTTCGTAAGCCTCACAAGGCCTGCGCTTCTGGAGTATCTTGAGCCTCTGCAGTCCGGACACGGGATGTCCACATCCGGCAGGAACTGAACGTCAAGACTGATCGACCCGGTTCCGTCACAGGTCGGGCATCTGAGGCTTCCGGTGTTGTAGGAGAAGTCACCCGCCTTGTAGCCAAGCCTCTTGGCCTCCGCTGTCCTTGCGAATATCTTCCTGAGCTCGTCATGGACGTTGGCGTAGGTGGCAACCGTTGATCTGACGTTGATCCCTATGGGCGTTGCATCTATCAGCTTCACATGCTCTATCCCAGGGGCGCTTATGCCATTCACGTGACCAGGCATCGCATTGCCCTGCGTCAGGGCCTCAAGGGCTGGAACAAGTGACTCCAGGACCATTGTGGTCTTGCCGGAGCCCGAGACCCCCGTCACAACAGTGAGCCTGCCCTTCGGGATGTCCACCTCCAGAGGCTTCACAGTATGGATTGCGGAGCTCGACAGGTGGATCGTGCCATTCCTGAACATCTCCGGTCCGCCTATCACCGGCCTTATCCTCCTTGACCCTCCCGCAAGGAATGGCCCTATCTTGGACTTGGGGTTCGCGCTGATCTCCGGGATGGTCCCCTCCGCAAGTATCGTGCCGCCCTTGGCACCCGCTTCAGGACCAAGCTCTATCAGCCAGTCCGCATGGGTCAGAATCTGGGCATCGTGGTCCACCAGAAGAACCGAGTTCCCGTCAGCCACCAGGTCATCCATCACTCCCGTCAGACCTGTTATGTTGGCCGGATGAAGCCCGATGGAGGGCTCGTCCAGAACGTAGAGGACACCTGTTGTGCGGTTTCTCACAGCACGTGCAAGCTGCATGCGCTGCCTCTCTCCGGTGGAGAGCGTGGATGCTGCGCGGTCCAGCGTGAGATATCCTAGGCCAAGGTCCATCAGCCTCCTTGCAACCGAGAAGAAGGAGTCGCAGATGCTCTTGGCCATTGGTCTCATCTTCTCAGGAAGCGAATCGGGCACACCCCTGACCCATCCGATCAGGTCGGTCAGTGTCATCTGGCAGGCCTCCGCCAGCGATATCCCCCTGAGCCTCGGGGCCAGGGCCTTCTCTGACAGCCTCGTTCCATGACATGTGGGACAGACATCCTCCTTCAGGAACTTCTCCACCCTCTTCATGCCTGACTCGTCCTTGACCTTGGAGAGGGCGTTCTCCACCGTGTGGACTGCGCTGTAGTAGGTGAAGTCCATCTCCGCGAAGACATCAGAGTTCTTGGCCTTGTACAGTATGTGCCTCTTCTCCGCAGGCCCGTTGTAGACTATGTCCTTCTCCCTGTCTGTGAGGTCCTTGAAGGGCACATCCGTGCGGACACCCATCTCCCTGCAGACATCGGTCATCAGAGACCACATCAGGCTGTTCCACGGGGCCACTGCCCCCTGGTCAATAGTAAGGCTCTGGTCCGGCACCAGACTGTCGATGTTGACCGTTCTGACTGTGCCTGTCCCGTCACAGGTCCTGCAGGCCCCATCGCTGTTGAATGCAAGCTCCTCGGCACCCGGGCCGTAGAAGTGCTCACCGCAGACGGGGCAGACGATCTCCTGCATGGCCGCAACCGCCAATGACGGCTCCACATAGTGCCCGTTGGGGCACCTGTGGCTTGCCAGACGGGAGAACATGAGTCTGAGGCTGTTCAGAAGCTCCGTTCCGGTTCCGAATGTACTCCTGATGCCCGGCACCCCGGGTCTCTGGTGCAGTGCAAGTGAGGCAGGCACATAGAGGATGTCATCAACATCGGCCTTGGAGGCCTGGGTCATCCTTCTTCTTGTATAGGTGGAGAGCGATTCCAGATAGCGTCTGGAGCCCTCGGCGTAGACCACTCCAAGTGCAAGCGATGACTTCCCGGAGCCGGAGACGCCTGCAACCGCGACTATTTCGTTCAAAGGGATGTCAACATCCACGTTCTTCAGGTTGTGGACCCTGGCACCTCTGATAAGCATCTTGTCTTTCATGGCCCCTAAGATATCAGAAAGCACTGAACGTTACCACCGATTTCCCCACTCGAATCACAGTCCCAAATCCAGTAGTCTGATATGTAGAACCCAGCAAGGAGGTGCAGCATGTCGGAATTGAGGAAGGAATATGACCATGTACAGGACGAGAAAGCCAGATGGATGGGGATATCGCTGGCAAGGAAGTACTTCGTCAACCAGGAGAAGCGCTATGTCCATCCATTCCATATCTTCGGCAACGTATGGTATGTCGGAGACAACTGGGTCTGTGTGCATCTGATAGACACAGGCGACGGACTTCTGCTCATTGACTGCGGCAACTGCGGGGCAACCGCGATGCTCGTCCAGGCCATCTGGGAGGCAGGTTTCAATCCCAAGGACGTGAAATGGATAGTGCTTTCACACGGACACATGGACCATATGGGAGGAGCCAACTTCTTCAGAAGGATGTTCGGGACCAGGATCTACCTTGGAGAGCCGGATTCACGCGACTATAGGGAGAGGCCCGAGCTTTCCCTGGTCCACCAGACCGGCAACCTTGCGGATGAGCTCTTCGAGCCCGACTACGAGATCAAGGACGGCGACAAGCTGAGGTTCGGGAACACGGAGATCCAGTTCTACCTGGTTCCCGGTCACACTGCCGGTTGCATAGCGGCCTTCTTCGACGTCAAGGACGGAGACAGGACCGTAAGGGCCGGCTACTACGGCGGCTTCGGCTTCAACACCCTTAAGAAGTCTTTCCTTGACGACATCGGCGACACAGAGCACAAGACAAGGGAGATCTACCTGAATTCACTGAAGAAGGTGAGAAACCAGCATGTTGACCTGTTTCTGGGCAATCATTGCACCAACAACGACACCCTTGGCAGAGCGGAAAGGCTCAAAGCCGGAGACAGGGACGCCTTCATTGATGACAGGGCCTGGGGAGACTACCTTGACCGTAAGAGGGATGAGCTTCTTGCCCTGATGCAGGATCCCGAGCAGAACTGATGCGCTGACAGCCCTCAGGCCGGAAGCTCGTACTGCTTCATGAACTCCTCATAGGACCTGTTGAACTTGTCGCTGTTGTGCTTGTACTCGTTCAGGGTCTCATGCAGGTTCAGGTTGTGCATGCTCGAATCTATCACACAGCCTGCAATGTTGGAGCAGTGGTCGCTGACGCGCTCCATGCTGGTCAGGATGTCATTCAGCACAAAGCCCGCCTCTATTGTGCAGCCGCCCTTCTGGAGGCGTCTGATGTGCCTCATCCTGAGCTCCTCCTTCAGATAGTCCACAACCTGCTCAAGAGGCTCGACCTTGAAGGCGGAATCAAGATCCGAGTTCACAAAGGCGTTGTAGGACAGAAGCGTGATATGCCTGATGGCCTTTGCAAGAACACCGATCTCCTTCACCGCATCCTCAGAGAAGACCATCTTCTTGTCGTTCATCTCCTTGGCGGCATCAGAGACCTTGACGCTGTGGTCGGCTATTCTCTCAAGGTCGCTCAGCATCTTCAGATACTCTGCAGCCCTCATGCTCTCCTCATCACCTATCTTCAGGCTGCTGAGCTTGACCAGATATGTACCGATAATGTCCTCATAGTGGTCTGTGTGGTCCTCCATCTCCTGGATCTTCTTGGCGGAGGCCTCCGAATAGCTCTTCAGGCAGTCAAGGCTCAACGAGATCGAGTTCATGGACTCCTGAGCCATCTCCTCCATCAGGACCCTGCAGCGGTCCAGTGCCAAGGCAGGGGCCTTGAAGAGACGCTCATCAAGCTCCACATTCTGCTCCGGAGATGCAGACTCCTTGACGAGTTTGCAGACCAGCTTCTCCATTGCCTTGGTGAAAGGCATCAGAAGGCCTACGCAGAGAAGCTTGAAAGAGGTATGGACTATGGCTATCCCAAGCGGATTTGCGATGTTTCCAAGGATCGCAGGGGAGAATATACCCTTGAGGGCCACGAAGACAATCAGCCAGAAGGCGGCACCGATGACATTGAAGCACAGATGGAACATCGCTGCCCTCTTGGCGTTCTTGTTTGCACCTACGGATGATATCAAGGTCGGCACGCAGGCTCCGATGTTCATTCCCATTATGATGGGCACGCTGGCACCGTATGTCACAAGACCTGCCAGGGCAAACGACTGGAGAATACCCACGGCCGCGGAGCTTGACTGCAGCAGGGCCGTCAGCAGCGTTCCTATCAGGAGACCGAGAATTGGGTTCTCGAACCTGAGGAACATGTCCTGAAAGGCAGGGACCTCCTTTATCGCGGAGACCGCACCGGACATTGTCTCAAGGCCGAACATCAGGGTCGCAAAGCCCAGAAGAACCATTCCTGTGTCCTTTCTCTTGCTGTTCTTGCTGCCTATCAGCATCATCACACCAACAAGGGCCAGGACAGGCACGAAAGAGGACGGTTTGAGAAGCTGGAGGAAGAAATTGCCGCCGGAGATTCCGGAAAGGCTCAGGATCCAGGCAGTGATTGTGGTACCTACGTTGGCACCCATGATCAGGCTCATTGACTGGTTCAGGGTCATCAGACCGGAGTTGACGAAACCTACGACCATTACGGTAGTCGCCGATGAGCTCTGGATGACGGCTGTAACCGCCAGTCCCGTAAGGAAACCCACCAGCTTGTTGTCGGTCAGTCTTCCAAGTATGTATTTGAGTCCGTTTCCAGCCCTTCTCTCCAGAGAAGAACCCATGACGTTCATTCCGAACAGGAAGAGGCTGATTCCCCCTACCAAGGTCAGTAAGTCAAATAGATCCATTGCTGTCCCCCATCCATCTTTTACCAAAAAACACGGAATGAATAAAGGTTTCCTGAATATATATGCAAAAAATTGGCTCCGCCTCGAAAGGGAAGCAGAGCCATTCTCTCAATTGTGAAGATTTTCAGGCCTTCTTCCTCTCAAGGAAGTAGCCGACCAGGTAGCAGATTGATGCAATCACCATGCCGTTGATTGAGGCGACGCCCCACTTCAGCAGGTTTGCGACCACAGCACCAAGTATGACACCAAGGACTGCGAACCAGTTGACC
>JAFVFA010000102.1 GCA_017475725.1 Spirochaetales bacterium | reverse complement strand
AGCATCTCTGGCCTCGACATAGGCACCGATTCCAAGCTTGGTATCCTCGTTGAAGTCAACGGAACCGCTTGTGGAAACCTTGGCATCCAGCTTGAGGGACTCTGCATAATCTCCGGCGTATGCGGCTATACCTGTGAGAGCACCTGGTGTTGCATAGACGTTGATTGAGATCGGCCAGTTCTCGACGAACTTGAGATCTGCGTATGCGGAAGCCTCATAGAGGAACTTCTCAGCGGCGACACCGTACTGGAGGTCAGCAGCTGCGCCTGCATCGAACTTGTCTGATGTGTAGTCAGCCTTGGCTGCACCACCGAAGTATGTCTTGTTTGTTGTGTCCTTGTCGGTGACGAATGCATAGACACCGGCCTTGACGGAGACAGCATCCTCAGCGAACTTGAAATCAGGAGTTGCAACGTGAGCGAAGACCTTGTATGTTGCAGGATCTGTTGCCCATGAACCCTCAGCTCCGAATCCACCGAACCAATCCTTGTAAGAGACTGTGAAACCGGCGACAAGCTTTGATCCGCCCTGGACTGTATCGAAATCCGGATCGCCGTCATCGTCATCATCATAATATGAAGAAGCGAAGTTGACTGCTGTTCCGGCATTCAGGATACCGAATGTGATATCACCAACATGGATGTTGGCCACTGTGATCTTAGCTGTATACTTTGGATCGACGACAACGTTTGTTCCAAGAGCTCCGTTTGAGAGCTTGACAAATGCTGTTGCCTCTGCTGCCAACTCTGCCCAGACGTCTGTCTGATGCTCTTCACCGATGGCAACCTTTGTTGTATCCAACTCGAAATTGAATGAGTACTTTCCCTTTGTTATGTTTGCAAATCCCCACTCCTGAGCATTGAGGTCAACCTCAAACTCGATGGCTGCAGAACCTGTGAACTTGCCTGCGAATGCGAAGCCAGCGACCAGCACCGCGATCAAAAGTACGATAATACCTTTTTTCATACTTCCTCCAATAATTTCGGGGCTGGCCAAAGACCAGCTTTGTCCCTTTTTTCTCGTTATACAAAGCCCATTTTAACAATGAGCTTACCAACTGTCAAGAAAAACCAATCAAAGCGGCATTGGTTACATAAATTTCAATGGATTTTTATACATTTTATCTGAAGAATCAAAGGACATAGGCGAATTCCGCCGAATCAGCATTGTCGTTCCAGTCCTTTATATTATATAGAAACGAGTCTCCAAATTGTTTCGTCACCACATCATGGTCATGGAACACCTGCTTGAAAAAGGCCGATTCCGCACTGAAAGGCATGGCGACTGAAGTGACCTGTCCCCTCTCCAGCTCTCTGTTCAGAAGGTCAAATGCAAGCGAGAACAGCCCCATTCTCCTGAATTGCGGCTCCACATAATAATACAGGACGCATGCTTCCCTTCCAACTTTCTCGTATATTAATGCACCACATTCAACATTTCCCTTCATGATCACGAAGGCTTCCTTGTTTGTGAATGCTTCAATGATCTTGGCCTTTACCGCACTGCTTCCAGTGTACGCCTTAAGAAGGTCAATGCAGTACTGGTCAATCGGTTCCAGATGGTTGATCTCGAAATCTGCCAGGAGTTCACCCATTGGAAGCTCGTCCGAGCCTTCATGGTCGGATTCCGTCATCTTGCCGTAGTTTTTTCTGTACCACGAGCGTATGAAGGACTTCATTTTGCTGTCCTTGAAGGAGTAGAACTGCTGAAGTGCGTTCTGGTCTGTGCTCAGGACATCGCGGAATCTGCGGAACACCCCGTGGGTTCTGGAGTTCAGCTCCCTTATGAGCCTTCCCTGAAGCTCATGGTCTTTGCAGGCATTTGTGAAGGACACCATTATCTGATAGCCGTCGGAGCTGTGCCACGGTGGAAGCTCGACAAGATACTCATCAGGCACAGTCTCCTCGCTGACTTCAGGGCAATAGACGGTTCCGTCCTGTGTGTTGAGACTGTAAACGAAGTCCTGATTCTCCATTCCCCAGATTATCTGGTCAAGAATCTCCTCGGTTAAAACCGGTATCCTGTACTTTCTGCTCATGGCCTGATTCTAGCACAAAGATGCATTTACTGCATCAGTCTTCGATTCTTATGTCCCTATATGAGAAGCCAAGCCTCATCAGAGAGGCCCTGATCTCCTCTTCGGTCCTGGCCTTCCCCTTCCTTTCGATCTGTGCGCGGGCCTGGCGGATGAGCGCCCTTGTGTACTCCTCAGTGTAGGTCTCGTCAAGTACCCGTCTGCAGGTCTCCCGGTCTGCTCCCTTTGCCGCAAGCCTCTGGGAAAGCATTGCCCTGCCCTCCGGATGCCTTCGGTTGTTCGAGCGGATGAAGCTCTGCACATAGCGCTCCTCGCTAAGGGATCCCTTCTCCTCAAGTCTGGTGATCACCCTGTCTATGGTCTCCGGATCATAGCCCTTGGCCCTGAGCTTTGTTACAAGCTCACGTCGGTTATGCTCCCTTATGCTGAGGTACACTATCGCCTGGTCCAGGCATTTCTGAAAAAAAGAGGAGCCACCCTCCTTCGAAGATAGCTCCTTCCTCGACACATCGTCCATCGATTATCTCTTTGAGAACTGGAACTTGCGTCTTGCACCTCTCTGACCGTACTTCTTTCTCTCGACCATTCTCGGGTCTCTTGTGAGGAAGCCTGCGGCGTGGAGTGCTGGCTTGTTGGCCTCGTTCTCGTCAACGAGAGCGCGGGCGATTCCGTGGCGGCATGCACCGGCCTGTCCGGAAGGACCGCCACCTGCAACTGTGATGACGATGTCGAACTTGCCTTCGGAGTCTGTTGCAACCAGAGGCTGCTTGACCTGGAAGACGCAGAGAGGATCGCTGAAGTACTCCTCGACATCTCTTCCGTTGATTGTGATCTTGCCGTTACCCTCGCGGAGGTAAACACGTGCAACTGCTGTCTTTCTACGTCCGGTACCCTGACCGAGATTGATGTTCTTTTCTTCTGTCTTAGCCATATTCGTACCCCTTAGATTTCAACCTGGATTGGCTGCTGTGCAGCATGTGGATGCTTTGCGTCTGCATAGACCTTCAGATTTGTGAAGAGCTTGCGTCCGAGTGGTCCATGAGGAAGCATACCCTTGATGGCGTGCTCCATCGGGAATGTCGGCTTGCGAACGATCAGCTGCTCATATGACTCTTCCTTGAGTCCACCAGCATAGCCGGAAACTCTGTAGTACATCTTGTCTGAGGCCTTGTTGCCGGACATTGCAGCCTTTGCAGCGTTGATGATGATAACGAAGTCACCCATGTCTTCGTTAGGGAGATATTCTGGTTTGTTCTTGCCACGGAGAATATTGGCGGCTGCAACAGCGACACGACCGAGCTCCTTGCCCTCTGCGTCGATGAGGTACCACTTCTTCTGAATTGACTGCGGCTTTACAATAATTGTCTTCATAGTAAACACCTACATGTTAAAGTTGTTTTCGTGCATGCCAAACGCCATCGGGATGAGCGGTCCGTCCTGCCTTCGAGCCCTGATTGGTCCATCCTGTCTTCGGAACCCCGTGGGAAAGGGGTTTGAGTCCCTTGGACGTTCAAGCACCAGAGAGGCGCACGAAGGCTATAATATATTTAGCAGGCAGACTTTGTCTAGTGGTATGAGCGGTTTTTGCAAAAAAACATCCCTTCCCAAAAGAGCCAGAAAGACTTCAGATCTTCTCGAAAGCAACCTTATCGCTGGCGAAGGTCCCGGTTCTTCCGCTGTCGAACCTCACATCCAGGACCTCCCGGCCTGCGAAGTTGCGCTTGCCGGTTATCTGGCCCTCCCCGTAGAACTCGCTCCTGATCCTGTCGCCTACCTCATATGATATGGTTCCAGGAACAGGGGTGCTCTTCCTGTCTGCCTTCTTTGCCAGAATGGCGGAAGGCTTGGTGGCTGAAGTTGAGTTTGGCTTCTGGGCATTCCAAGCAGGGACATTGGCCCTTGCATTGTTGCGGATGTTGTATTTGCTGGCAGCGGAAGGCTTTGGCCCCTGTCGCCTTGTTCCGTAGGCGTAGTCATCGTCGTAGCTGCTCCGGTACCCCTTGTCTGTGTCGACGTAGCTGGAGGAGTATCTGCCCTTCGATGTGTATGTGTTGCCGAAGCCGTTGCCGTAGCCGCTTCTGTAGTCATCGTTGTACCGATCCCGCTCATCGAAGCGGAACTGGCCTCCGAATTTGGATTTGAAGCGGCTGTCGACCTCATCGATGTGGGCCGGGTCGATCTCCTTCAGGAACATGCTGGGCGTCTCATGCTGTACGGAGCCCCAGCGCAGTCGGCTGGAGGCGCTGAACATGTAGAGCTCGTAACGTGCACGCGTCATGGCGACGTAGCAGATGCGACGCTCCTCCTCTATGTCCTCCTGGGTGTTGTCGTCTCTGCGACCTGGGAAGATCTCATCCTCCATGCCGACCATGAAGACCCTGTCGTACTCAAGGCCCTTGGTGTTGTGCATGGTTATCAATGTCACACCATCCTCGCTCTTGCCTTCCTGGTCGCCAAGGGATGACGAGTCAAGAGAGGCAAGCTCCAGGAAGTTGTTGATTCCCTCCTGCCCGTCTGAGAACTGCTCCATGGAGAGCATGTTCACCAGCTGCTCTATGTTGTCCGTGCGCTTGTTGACCTTGGAGTTCTCCTCCTTGTCGCGCTCAATGTACATCCCCAGAATTCCGAACTTCAGAAGAACCTGCTTGAGGAACTTCCCGTTCTCCATCTCGCCGAAGAGGTTCCTGCACTCGGCGTAGGCGCCCAGGAACTCGGTCAGGCCACTGACTGCGCCACCACGGACCAGACCACGGTCCAATGCCACCCTGCAGGTCAGGATCATGTCGCCCCTGAGCTGCTCGTCCGTGTCGGCAAGCTCCAGAAGCTTCTCGATGCTGACGTTCCCGACCTTTCTGGCAGGCTTGTTTATCATTCTCTGGAATGCGACGCTGTCACGTGGATTGGTCATCAGGGAGATCATCGCTATGCAGTCACGTATCTCCTCCCTGTCGTAGAACCTGAGAGAGCCCACAAGATGGTACGGTATGTCGTTGATCATCAGCCGGTCCTCGAAGTCCTTGGACTGCGCGTTCGTCCTGTAGAGGATTGCGCTCTTTGAGAGGGCATCAGGGTCCTTGCGTCTTGCCTGAAGAAGAAGGTCAACAACCTGCTGGGCCTCGTCGTTCCCGCTGTCCACATAGTACAGCTTGGGCTTCTGGCCTCCCTGGTTCGCTGCGGAGAGGGACTTCTCGGCTCTGGTCTTGTTCTCCTTGATCACATCCTTCGCGCACTCAAGGATGGCTTCTGAGCATCTGTAGTTCTTGCCCAGAACCACCTTGCGGGTGTTCGGGAAGGCCTTCGGGAAATCCAGGATGTTCTTGACCTCGGCACCTCTGAAGCGGTAGATGCTCTGGTCGTCGTCACCAACGGCGCAGATGAAGGTGTCCGGACCTACTATCT
>JAFVFA010000101.1 GCA_017475725.1 Spirochaetales bacterium | reverse complement strand
GGGCCTTCGCTATGGCTCTGATCTGATCTACCGTCTTTCCGGCTCCGTAGATGACCTCGCACTGACCTTGTCTGAGTTTGCGGTGGAGATCGACCTTTGCGAATCCCAGATCCTCGAAAGGCTTTGACTTGAGCTTCGACAGGGCATCGTCAACGGAGACGGACCCGTCCTTCACACCTTCAAGCAGTCTTCTGTAATCACTGTTCATTTCTTGTCTCCAGATCGAGGAGGACTCCCTTGTAGTCCCTCCCCAGTTCCTCTCTGATTCTATCACGATTGTCCATGAGCTTTGCAAGCTGGGAGGCCCTGACCTGGATTCTGGCATAGCCGTCAAGATAGCGGACGCGAAAATCCTCGAATCCGAGTGAGAACAGAAGGTTCTCCGCCCTCTCAGTCATCTTGAGCTTCCCTTCCGTTATCAGGTCCCCCGTGGGTATCCTGGTGGCAAGGCAGGCATATGCGCTCTTGTTCCATGTGAACAGTCCGGCCTCCTTTGACCTCAGCCTTATCTCGGACTTGGTGAGTCCGCAGATCCTCAGAGGTGAAAGGACATGCATCTCTCCCAGAGCCCTGTATCCGGGCCTGTCTGCAATGTCATCGGAGTAGTTGGTGCCGTCCAGTACCGTTGTGAACCCATCCTTTGAGGCAGCTTCCAGTATGGTGGAGAATATCCTCCGCTTGCAGTGGTAGCATCTGTCCTTTGGATTCGCCGTGACTGCAGGTTCCGAGAGGACATCAACCTCAAGGACCTTCATCTCACAGCCCGTGTACTCCGCTATCCTTCTTGCATCCTCAAGCTCGAACGCAGGCTGGAACTGGGAGCTTACATAGTATGCAACAACATCCGCACCGCATCTCTTGGCCTCATACAGCAGGTATGAAGAGTCAACACCTCCAGAGAAGGCGACTGCAACCTTGCCGTTTTCCTTGAAGAACTTATCCAATGTCATTTAAAACTCCTCCCTTTTCCTTGGTAATGCAGTTCGTTCCATGCTGCGACGTAGGCGAAACCGATCCAGAACGAATCCCTGGCGACAATCACATCCAGGGGCATTGCTCCGACCTCGTGCATGGCGTAGCCAAGCATGGAGAACTCAAGATCGGATCTCTCCCTGCAGGCAAGGCCGTAGAGCTCCGATTCCGTTCCATGGCCCGCGAACATGGCACAAGCAGCCTTGTATGCTGTATGGTGCCCACATTCGAAACCGTCAGTGTAGTTTCCAAGCAGTGACGCCTTTCCGTTGCAGCGTCGCGCGGCAATCGTATGCCAGTACATCGCCGCAATCTTCATCTCGTTGTCAGCAAGACCGTAGCAGGTCTCCATCTCCTCCATGGCCTTCCCGTACTGTCCTGACATGAAGTGTCCAAGACCGATCTGATACGATACGTCGCCGTAGTTCATCTCCCTCAGCCGCAGGAAGTCATCAAGGCTTCCCTGAGTGTCCAAGGTGTACAGTCTTCTTATTGCCCTCATCCTCAGAGCCTCTGTCCTGGACGGGCAGAGAGATACCGCCTGGTCAAGGACATCCAATGCAGATTTATACCGAAGTTGGAATACTAATGCCTTCGATAAAGCCAACATGGCTTCATATCTTTCCTCGACAGCAGAGATGGAATCAAGAGATCTCCGCATCTCCACAATCTCTTCGGTGTCCTTCACGGTCTCCGGGAGACTGCCGAGCTGAGAACCGGGACCCTCATGGACCTCTGCAAAGTACCTGCCCATCAGATAACCTCCTCCACTTCCTCTTTCCTTGAGCTGAAGTGGATACTCATGAAGTAGAAGCTGAGAGACAGGAGCATTATGCATATCCCAGGGGAAAGGAGGTATGCATATGCCTGCCTTATGAACGCTCCGTTTCTGTACGCCATGTTGACCATTGTACCCCATGTCGGATGGAAGGTGTCCCCAAAACCCAGGAAGCTCAGAGTTGACTCCATCATGATGCAGCTGTTCAGCCCCAGAAGGAATCTGGACACAAGGATGTCCGAGGTGTTCGGGATTGTGTGGCGCACAAGGATATGGAAATCCGAGAAACCCTCTATCCTCAGGTTCTCCGTGAAGGCGCTATGCTTCAGCTCAATTACCCTGGCCCTGACTGTCCTTGCGGTCGAACTCCAGCTGAAAACTGATATCAGGATTATCAGAGAGAGGCCTCCCCCGCGGATGAAGGACCCCAGTACAATCAGGACCACCAGCTTGGGAAGCATTGCCATGACATCTATCAGACCGTCGACCATGCGACCTATGAAGCCTTCCTCTGCGGCGAGAGCCCCCACAGCGGCACCAAGCGCAAGAGAGATGAGGCTGGACAGCAAGCCTGTGACAAGTGTGGTCCTTGTCCCGTATATCATCTCCGTCATTATGTCATAGCCTAGTCTGTTCGTCCCCAGCGGATGCTCCGGGGATGGGTTCAGCCAGCTCTGGAACATCTCCTTCTGCCCATATGGGGCGATGGCGGAGGGAATGGCGGCCATCACAGCGAATCCAAGCAGGAGGACAATGCCGATAACAGTAAGAACCTTGCGTCTACTCATTCTCCAGCCTCCTCTTGGGGTTAACGGCAAGGGCCGCCAGATCCGAAAGGATTATCGCAATGGCCATGATTGCCGTGGACACAAACAGAACGCCCTGGACAAGGGGATAGTCAAGGGTATAGACGGCCTCGGTCAGAAGCTTTCCCATGCCGTTTATTGAGAAGATGTTCTCCACGACCACTGAGCCCGACACCGCAAGCCCGAACCCAATCCCGAGTGCCATGATGAACGGACCTGCTATGTTTCCAAGTATGTAGCTGTACCTGATCCTTCGATCGGAGAGCCCTCGCTGACGGGCATAGAGCACATATCTCTCCTTTGCCTGCACCGCCACCATGTTTCTGACAAGGAGATACCTTGACGGCGTCATTCCCAGTACCAGAGTGGTCACTGGAAGGATCAGATGGGCAAAGGAGGAGAGTCCTGCATATGGCAGCAGTCTGAGCTTGAACCCGAAGACAAGGACCAGTGAGAGAGCCATCAGAAACGATGGTACAGCATTCAGCACTATCATCAGCGGCGTGAGCCAGGAGTCTGTCCTCCTCTTTGTAGCGAACCCTGATGAAAGCCCCAGGACAAGGCCAAGTGCGGAGGAGATGAGCAATGATGGAACGGAGATCTTCAAGGTTGGCCAGATCCTGTCTGCTATCAGAGATGAAACGGGTGCATCCTTCTTGAAGGAGTAGCCGAGCGTACCGTCGAGAAGGGAACCGAGATAATGGGCGAACTGCCTTGACAATCCCTCGTCCAGATGAAGGGCATGGACGTAGTACTCCTCCTGTACGGTTGTAAGACCCTCCTCTGAAACACCGGTCAGATAGGCCAGCGGGTTTCCGGGAAGGAGCCTTGGAAGCAGGAAGTTGAGCACTATGACCAGAAGGAAGCATATCACCGCTGTGACCATGCTTCTCAATTCCCTTCTCATCAGATCAGTTCTCCCTTATGCTGAACCAGGTCTCAACGTTGTTCAGCCCGAAGACATTGTCGATAACATAGCCGGAGTATCTAGTGGATACCGCAAAGCTCATGCTGTCCCAGTAAAGCGCTATAACAGGCATCTGCTCGCTGTAGAAGTCCTGCATGGCATGTGCACCCTCATAATATTCATCTATGTCCTTTGCTGAGGCCATCTTCTGGAGTGCAGCGGTGAACTGGGGATCTGAAACCTGGGCACCACCCTGAACCGGATGGTTCTTGTCCAGATAGATGGTACCAAGGCCGTTCATCATCCCCATTCCTGCAGATGTGAACCCGAACAGGGCAGCCTGGAATGACACGTTGTTGTCGCTGAACTTGTTGCTTGTCTTTGCGTTGTAAGATGCGCTGTCCAGACCATCCAGCTCCACAGAGACCCCGAATGCCTCAACCTGTGTCTTTATCAGCTCCGCGGCTGAGACCTGTGCAGGCCGGTCAAGTCTGAACGTCAGCCTGAACGACAACGGATACTTCCCGTCAGCTCCTCTGCGGAACCCTGCAGCAGCCATGTAGAGGTCTGCCTTCCCAAGGTCGGTGACAAGCGTATCGGTGTCCTTGTAACCCACGGTGGCCTCGGGAACGAAGCCTGTGTTGGCGACCTTCGCCGTCGATCCACCCACGTAGGCGGCAATCTGAGAATAGTCGATTGCACAGGCAACCGCATGTCTGAGGTCAGCGTTGCTGAAGAGTTCGCTTGAATTGTTGAACACCAGCACCATAGGGGCATTGGCAGCACTGTATCCCAGAACATCTATATCCTTACTCCCTTTCAGGACATCGAGGTATGTGACACCGACACCTGTGGAATAGATGAAGGTGAAGTCTATGTCCCCGTTCTGCAGAGCCATGTACATGGTGTCCTCGTTGCCGAAGAGATGGTATACGACCTTGTCCACGTTCGGGGTTGCCGGATAGTTTCCGTTGACCTTGAAGGTGATTGTGCCAGCAGCCTTGTCGAAGCTCTCCAGGACGAAGGGCCCGCAAGTGACCCTTGAATCCTCAACGGTCACTTCACCGTCTTCATAGAGGTGCTTGGGAACGATCCTCAGACTTGTCATGTTGGACAGCTCCCTCACATTGGCGGACTTAAGCGTCAGGGAGATCGATCTCCCGTCCTCGCTGATGGCATAGGACTCGTACTTGGCCTCCGTGACATTTCCGTTCACGTCGGTCTGGGAGACAAGGTTTGCAGCACCGGCAGAGTCCTCGTACTGGAGAGTGAAGAGAATGTCCTCTGCGGTGACATCTACACCATCTGACCATTTGAGTCCATCTACTACTGTGAATGTCCAGGTTTTTGCATCGTCAGTGTCATAATAGGCTACCAACGGATGGAAGCTTCCGGTGCTGTCCTGTCTTACCAGAGGAATCTCCGAGACTCCACTTGCAAGCATGTCATACGCATATTCGCCCTGGACTGCCTTCTCTATCAGTGCGGTGGTCCCGACATGGACCTCGGAAGCCTTCTCTGAAACCGCCGCTCCGAATAGGCTCATGGAGACGGCAAGGACTGCAATCATCAAAAAGACTTTCTTCATCTTTCCCCCCTTATCTTTCTATCTTCAATCATGAATATCTGCCCGGCATAGCTTTCAGCAAGCTCCCGGTCATGTGTTATCAGAAGTATCGACCCACCAGCCCTCTTTGCCAGGGCAAGGACATTGGCTTGGGTGGAGACATCAAGCATGGATGTTGCCTCATCAAGGATCAGCAATCTGGGTGAGAACAGAAGAGCCTTGGCAAGTGAGACCCTTTGGGCCTCCCCGCCGGAGATCTGCATGGGAAGGTGCCTGAGTGTTGCAGGCTCCAGCCCCACACTCATCGCAACATCGATTATCCTGTTCTCCATATGGTGGTATCTGACTATCTCAAGCATGCCGTCATAGATCCTCTGTCTTGGGTCCAGAGCCAGATGCGGATGCTGATGTACCATCTGGATGCACAGACCCAACTTACGGTCATAGGCCTTGTTCGGAGAGACAAGGGTCCTACCATCGATATCGACCTTGCCGCATTGTGGTCTGACGATTCCTGTCAGAATCTTGGCCACGGTGCTCTTCCCTGCTCCGCTTGCACCCAGAAGGGCTGTGATTGAACCATCATCCATCTGCATTGAGGCACAATCCAGAACCTGCCTGTTCCCATAGCTTAAGCTGACACCATCCAGAAGGATCATATGCACCTCCAGACATGCTCGCCGTCCTTCCTGTTGCTGACGGAGAAGCAGGAGGAACAGGCCTTACTGCACCTTGAGTAGAACGGACAGCAGGAATCCGGATCCCTGAGTCTGGGGGTCTCCTTCATCCCATTCCCTACCAGCGCATCCATCAGGGCCTTTGTATACTGGCACCCAGGTCTCTCCAGCACGAGATCCGATGGTCCCTGCTCCATCACGATACCGTTCTTGAGCACAATGACCTTGTCGGTCAGGGCGGCAACAGCCATGTCATGGGTTATCACAAGCTTTGCGGCCTCCGGGAATCTGCTGTCCAGAAGTCTCAGGAAATTGTCCCTCCCGACCTGGTCCAGACCGTTGGTGGGTTCATCAGCTATTATCAGTGATTCCCTTCCGGTCATGGCAAGAGCAATTGTGACCCTCTGTGCCATACCACCTGAAAGTTGGAAGGGATATAGGTCAATGATATCCTCAGGACTTTCAAAGCCTGCAAGTTTCAGCATCTCCAACGCTTTTTGGGCAACCGCAAGTTTGTCATATCCGTTTTTCCTGAGCGTGTCGTAGAGATGGGCTCTGACTTTTCTTCGCGGGTTCAGGGACTCAAGCCCATTCTGCGGAATGTACACGACAGCAGATCCGGCGGTTCTGAACACGTCAGGTCCCACGTGGGTCCTTCCACCTTTGCACTGGAGCTTGATCCTCAATCCCTTGCACTCCACGTTCTGAGGAAGCAGGCCCATTATCGACAGAGCAGTCAAGGTCTTCCCTGATCCGGTCTCTCCGATCAGAGCCAGCTTCTCTCCCTGCATGATGGAGAAGTCAATCTCTCCGACAAGGGTCTTTTCGGTGTTCTTCAGAGAGGCTGTCATCTTGTCCGAGTGGTATGAGAGAACGGAGTCTGGCATCCAATTGACTGAACCGCTTCTGCGGTTTGCCGCTTCTATGGAAACGGACCTTTGAGGAACCGGCTGGAGATGCTTCTGCACCTGTGGGACCGCTTCTGCGGCCCTGATTGACTTGATTGTAGCGGCTACAGATCTTTCAGGTCAACAGCCATGATGCTTCTGAGGCTGAAAGGATAGATGCCGAACGCGAATTTTCTGGCTCCACCCTCGAAGCCGACATACAGAAGCCCGTCACGCACATCTATGTCCTCGCTTCTGTTGGGCATTGTGAGAACATCCGCTGCTCGGTTGCTGTCCAGCATGACCTGAGGGACTTCCCTCCCGTCCACCTGGATGGAACCGTCAGATCCTTCAGCCTGATACACTCTGAGTTTGGAGTCTGCGAAACCTGCTGAACAGGAGAGGTAGGCCTTTCCGTCGGCCACTGCAAAACCCTGCACCTTGTCGCAGGTGGAGAAGGCTATGCTCGGACAGCCTGCGTCTGCAACCCCGAATTCGCCGTCTCCAAGTCTGTATCCGTACGTGACAGCCTCGTGGACCTTTCCATCAGAGACCCGGATGACATGGTTGTCGGCTGTCTCGTATCCTTTGGCGTGGTAGTCACCAACATACACCATCTCTCCGTCAGAAGAGCAGAACGAGGCCCTGCACGGCACCTTTATGTGACCGATGAAGGACAAAGTGTCCCCATCACCCGCATTCAGAACATCCTCTGCCCTGAGGACGAAGAGCTTTGAGGCGTTGCTTATGTACACGAAGCCGCCTGCAGCCGTGATCCCTCCTGCATGGCCTGTATAGGTGCTTCCATCCTCTTTCTGGAGGTATATGACAGAGACCCCGCCATTGCCGTCCAGGCGGTAGATTCTTGAGGCCTTGCCTCCACCCATATAGCCGCATACAAGCCACGTGTCGCCATTCTCCAACCTGGTCGTTCCCTGAGGGACGAACCCCTCCATAAGGCCAGGTATCTTCTGCAGCTTGTCGGAGACCCTGTAGAAACGGTTGTACTTGAAACCGAGGAACAGGCTATAGAGAACAACCAGCAGTGCAATGGCGGCGACAATTGTGGTCAGGACTTTACGTGTTTTCATTCGGGCATCTCCTGCCCGAATTATATCATATCCGGCCGTCTATGAACTCCACAATATGCCTTTCCGAACAGCACATCATGGTAGAGCTGTGCAGTCCTCTCCTTTCCGTATTTCTTCAGGAAGACATCGGTCGACGGACCGCCGTTCGCCAGAAGCCCATCCACATAGGCGTTGCAGCGCTTTGTCTTCTCCGCAAGGACGGTGGGATCGGTTATCTCAGAGGCTGTGACGGCAGAAGAAACATAGGCCTCCAGGAACCTTTCGAGTCCTTTCCCCATGGATTCGGAATCAGTCGTCCGGACCTTCTTGGCCATCGAGCAGGGAAGCTTGATACCATCGTACCAGTGGGGCTTGGCCTGGACCTCGGAATAGCCCGAGAGAGAGTCCTTTGCAGCCTGGCAGCCCTTCTGGTCAAAGCCATTGACGGTGGTGTCGTAGATCTCCGCATAGACTGACAGCCTGCCCATTGCAAGAATGGTGTCCATGGACAGGAGAGGCATGTCGATCCTTGTGGGATTGATTATAAGGGACTCCATCTTCATAAGGCCGTCAGTGCACATGTACGAGACGTTTCCGAGAAGCCCGGCGTCCCAGTGTCTGATGCGGAACCTCATGATGCTCACCTTTGCCTCTGAGAACTCCCCGGCAGGGAGCTCCTTCATGGGGAATCTATTCCCTATCGAATCAAGGAATGTTTCAATCAGGTGTCTCATCTGTCAACCCCAGCCTTTTCAAGACCAGCCCTATGAAGGATCAGCACTCCCCAAAGGAAGCATCCCTCGCTCAGGATGTTGGTCATCTGGGCCAGCCAGTGCATGTTGGATGAATCATCGAACTTGGCTCCGAGATAGCCCATTCCAAGGACGAAGAGGAATGAGAGTATGAACAGCACAACAGGAAGCTTTCTCTTCATGAACAGTGAGATTCTGACCATGCAGTACTGGATTCCACCAAAGCCTACAACCTGAAAGACTATGAAGATCAGATTGCTCTGATAGACGACAGGTGCAACTGAAAGTGCGGTTGCACCTGTGTCGAACTTTCCCCTTCCAAGGGATGCAAGACCCAGGAACACAAGCACGAAGCCAGGTGCCTGAAGCGGGAAGAACGCCACATCCAGAGCTATGAAGTCACAGACATTGAGCGCGTAGAGAATCTTCCAGGTGGCCTTGTAGAGACCACCGAGGAAAACCATGATGGAACCTGCTGCCAGAAGTGCGAATGCACCCTTGACCATCTTGTTGTACAGGTCCCTCATGAGAACGATTGTGGCAATGAAGAAGAACACAACAGGGACGAAGTCCACTATTGCCATCGGCACAGTAATTCCGTTCATCTCATCCTCACTTGATTATCTTCGAGTCCTTGAGACTGTACAGAGGAATCAGCGGGAAGATGATTGGGGTCTTCTTCACGTAGGCCTGGAACTCAGGGTCTGAGCCATAGCTGGCGGTCTGTCTCTTCTCAAGACGCTTTGCGCCGTTGAGCATGATGTAGACGATTGCGATGTATCCGAAGATTGCCAGCACCCACTGGTACCAGGTCTTCAGGATGTTCAGAGAGCCTACAAGGACACCGGTCCAGAATGTGATCTCTCCGAAGTAGTTCGGGCAGCGGCAGATTCTGAAGAGCCCAGTGTCGCAGAACCTGTTCGGGTTGATCCTCTTGGCTGCGCTCTTCTGCTTGTCTGAGACGGCCTCAAGAAGCACTCCGATTGCGGAGATGGTGACACCGACAATTGCAAGAGCGTCAGCGTCTGCAACACCAATATGATATAGGGCGCTGTGGACCATTGTGTTCTCTATGCGGTAGTAGACCGGGCAGGTCTGGATCATGTACAGGGCTGCGACCATAAGCCACATGACAACCATGACAGGGACAGGCATCTTTGTGCTCGACCCGCTCT
>JAFVFA010000100.1 GCA_017475725.1 Spirochaetales bacterium | reverse complement strand
GTGGAGAGCCTTCCGATGAACTGGAACATGGCAGCCTCCAGATACGGCGACATGAGCACGATGCCGAAGACAGCCATATAGCCGTAGCAGCACCCAAGCTCCACCATGGTTGCAGGGAAGAGCACCATCTGGGCAAGGAACACTGCCGCAAGCCTTTCCCTTGGAGGCAGGAAGCCAAGGAGGAAGGCCAGCGCGGACCTGACCAGAGAGGGCCGGGGTCCTGCAACGAAGACGAAGGCGGCGATCACCACGTAGGAGATCAGGGAGGAGAGTCTTCTGCCGCCGAACAGTTTTCTGCAGATATTCGCCAGAATTCCGAGGTGCATGCCTGACAGGGCAAGCACATGGGCACATCCACAGGAGACGGCCCTGTCCCTGATGGACAGGGTGCAGTTGTCGGCCCTGCCCAGAAGGAGCGCACAGCTCAACACCGCACCGCTGTCTGCATCTGAGCCAAGGATCCTGACCTGAAGCCATAGGATCAGGCGTTCTCTGAGGTCGTTCACCCACCCTCTTGAGAGTACCTGCATCCCGTCATAGATGAAGAGGCCATCGGAGAATCTGCCATGCAGGCGCACCCTGACACCGTATGACACTATGGCCTGCAGGTCTCCAAGGGCTGACACAATGCCCTTTGCACTGCCGCAGTCACCTGTCACCGCAGTGCAGCCAGACAGGCTGATCTTCATTAGGTGGGCGCCCTTCTCCGTGAAAGACGAGTCATAGACGACCCGCCCCTCAAGGCAGGCTATTGCTTGAGTCTCGAAGCAGAGGTTCAGGGAATAGCGCCTCCTTATCATCACTGCAAGTAGACCGGCAAGAATGCAGAGCATCATGGCCGCGGAGCAATGCAGGACAAAGGATTCGTCACCGGCCCGGAGGAAACTCAATAACAACATAACAATTGAACAATGAATGGAACAGAAAGGAACCGGGCCGGTGACGACAGAGGCCATGTACATGCAAAGGAACGCATAAAGAGCTAGAAGGAAGGCAATGTTGAAGTTCGCATGTTCTGTCCTCATGCGAACCCCTACAGGGAAAAAGTCGAAATTATTACACGGCTTCTTGGAAAAATGAAAAGAAAACCGGCTGTAAGTCTACAGCCGGTATGGAATTAAAAAATTTTGAAATTTTTTCTCAGTTTGCTGCGGCCTGTGCCAATGTGATGGCGGCTGTGACAACGATGTCCTCTGCGCTGCATCCTCTGGAGAGGTCTGATACAGGTCTGGCGAATCCCTGGAGGATAGGTCCATAGGCCTCGGCACCTGCAAGGCGCTGGGTGAGCTTGTAACCGATGTTTCCGGCCTGGAGGTCCGGGAACACCAGAACGTTGGCGTGACCTGCAACTGTGGAGCCTGGAGCCTTCTGCTCGGCGACCTTGCCTACGATTGCGGCATCAAGCTGAAGCTCTCCGTCGACCTTGAGCTCAGGGCACTTCTCCTTGACCAGAGCAAGGGCTGTTGTGACCTTGTCGATCATCTCTCCCTTTGCGCTGCCCTTCGTCGAGTATGAGAGCATTGCCACCACAGGCTCGGCACCCAGGAAGGTTCTGCATGAGAGAGCTGAGGCCTCGGCGATCTCTGCAAGCTGCTCAGCTGTAGGGTTCGGGATGGTTGCACAGTCGGCGAAGATCAGTGTTCCGTCAACACCATACTCCTTCTTGTCAGTGGCCATTACGAAGCACGAGGAGGCACTCTTGATGCCAGGTCTGCACTTGATGATCTGGAAGGATGCGCGGAGGACATCGCCTGTTGTGTTCTTTGCACCGGCGACCATTGCGTCAGCATCTCCCTTGCGTGTCATCATTGCGCCCCATCTGAGCTCGTTGACGATGAGCTCGTTGGCCTCTTCCGGAGTCATTCCCTTGGACTTTCTGAGCTCGTAGTACTCGTTTGCATACTCAGCCCTCTTGTCGCTTGTGAGAGGATCGACGATGTTGATGCCGGTGAGGTCCACTCCGATCTCAGCGGCGAAGGCCTTGACCTTGTCAACGTTTCCTATGAGTGTGACAGCTGAAGCGATCTTCTGGTCGAGGATCATCCTTGCGGCCTTGACTGTTCTTGGTTCGAGTCCTTCAGGAAGGACGAGTGACTTGTGGGCCGCGATGGCCTGTCCCTTCATTTTCTCTGCAAATGTCATTACCTATCTCCTAAAAGAACGCCCCGATCACTCGGGGACGGTCTCATTCTGCTGTTGTTTCCTCTGTTGCTGCGGTTGCGGCTGCCTCCGCCTCCATGGCGGCATCGAACTGCTCCTGGTAGTAGGCCAGAATCTGCTGGATGTAGTCATAGCAGACCTGGTAGCCAGGTGTTGTGCCGTTCTTCTTGGCATAGAAGGCAAGCTGGAGAGCTGCCCTTCTGAAAGTGTCGTAGGAATTCGCCCTGCCTATTCCTCTCGGGAAGATGTCAACCAGGTCCTCGACCTCCTCGAAGAGGATGCTGAACGTGTATGAACCCTCAGGGTCGAACTCGTAACCTACGGACTCTGCAAAGGCCTCAACGTCGCAGCTGTAGTTGAAGTTCACATACCCGACATAGTCAGGCTCGAAGAATGACTGGTAGATCACGAACGTCTCCTCTATCTGATCATCCGTGTATCCTGCTGCGATCATGTAGAATGTCACAGGGTCCTCAGGCAGCATGTATGCCTGTGTGAACTGGAGAACATCTGCAGCGTAGAGTGTCGGATTGAACCAGAAAGCCTCCTCCAGAGTATAGCCGTCTTTGACCTCGAGAGGTCTGAACTCACTTGGATAATCCCCGTCTGCTGCGAATGCACTCTGTGCAAGAACAAGGCAGAGCACCATGGCAACTGCAAGGATGACAGTATTCTTCTTCATCGAATGTCCCTCCATAATCATCATGTATTAGACTAATACTAAAGGATGCATCTTTTCAAGGATGTACGGGAGTCTTCATGCAATCTACATCTTCAGGATCACTTTATGACCCTGAGTATGAAGACCTTCAGATACTCGCTCTCGGGGAACGAGAGTCTGATCGGATGGTCCTGAGCCTGCCCCAGGGTCTCCAGGATCTGGACCTCAACCCCTGCATCCTTTGCGCTCCAGGCCAACACGGTGCGGAAGTCCTCCCGTGAAAGCGCCCCGGAGCATGAGCATGTTACAAGTATCCCGTTGGGCTTTATCCTCTCCATCGCCATGCGGTTCAGATCCTTGTAGGCCTTCTTCGCATTTTCAAGGGATTTGATGGTCTGAGCAAGCTTTGGTGGGTCAAGAACAATGACGTCATACTTGTTTCGGGCTATCGAACGCAGAGTCTCGAAGATATCGGCCTTGGTGGCGGTGACCCTGTCCCTGGAATCCTCTGGAAGGGTTCCGAGCTCAACGTTCATGTTGACGTTGGACAGGAGCCTGTGGACGGCGTCGGATGAGCTGTCGAACGCATCCACGCTTCTGGCCCCGGCTCTGAGGGCATGCATCGTGAAGCCTCCGGTGTAGCTGCAGCCGTCAAGCACGACTGCGTCCTTCACATAGCGCTCAAGTCTGATCCTGTTCTCCCTCTGGTCACAGTAGAAGCCGCTCTTCTGCCCCGACCCGGGTGTGAGGCTGTAGTATATCCCATCCTCGCGGATCCTCATGTCCTCCAGTTTCTCGGTCGGTGTGAATCGCTGTCCGCCCTGGTAGTACTCCGTGACCTCATGGAGGTGCTCTATGGCGCAGAAGGAGGCGTCGGTGTTCAGGATTATCATCTGCGGGTGCAGGATGCCCTCTATGGCATCGACTATCAGCTGTCTGTTGCTCCAGGCCACCCTGGCGCTCACAATCACCCTGACGATACGTCCATAGACATCCGCAGCTATTCCGGGGAGCATGTCCGCCTCTCCATGGATGATTCTGAAGGCGTTAGTGCCGGAGTTTCTGTCCTCGAAGAAGGCCCTGCGTCTCAGGATGGACTCCCTTATGGTCCTGCCCCACCACTGTTCATCGGGAACGGAGTCCTCATCCCAGGACAGAAGTCTGAGCTGGATGTGGCTCTCGCTGTCATATACGCCCCAGGCTATGAAGCGACCATCTGAGGTCACGACCTTCTGCACCCCGCTCTCAGCAGGTATGCTGGACTCCTCCATGGCACCCGAGAACACCCACGGATGGTGTCTGAGCAGATTCTTCTCTTTTCCTTGCTTGATTACTATCATACTCACTTCTTCGGATCCAGGTTCCTGAAATCGGTCACATCCTGCGTGTACATTATGCCTATTCCGGGCTCGTCCAGGCACTTCAGGGATGAGATGGCAGACATCAGGCTCTCCGTCTGTTCGGATTCGCACAGGATCAGGATCATCTCCTTCTCAGGCACAATGGGTACACCAAGGAACTTGGCGTCCTCCTGGGTCCCTGTTCCGCGTGCATGCGTGACCGTACCACCTCTGGCTCCGGCCTTCCTTGCGGCATCCATTATGTCATCTGCATAGCCTGCGTTGACTATGATCGTTATCATCTTCCATCTCGTTTCCATTCCATCCTCCTTTGTGGAACCCAGCAGGGCAGCCACGCCTTGAATGTGCCCATCGGCACGCACTTCAGAGACGATCCTCTCCTCAAGCCCCTTCTCCAGCACTATCAGGACCATCTCCTTGGATGTATCCCCAAGCCCCAGGGCTCTGAGGAACCTGCTGGATGCGGTCCCCCTTGCAGGGATGATCGTACCTCCCTTTATCCCGGCCTTCTTGGCTATGGACAGGAATCTTTTCGTCTGGCCATGATTGACTATGGCAATCATAAGGTTGTTATGCAGAAGCAGCATCACCGGCCCCCTTTTTGCCCTTTCTCTCCTTCACCCTGAAGATCAGTCCAAGGATCTGGATGGAGATAAGCGGCGAGATCGCAATTAGACCAACAAGCCCGAACCCCATTGAGGCGGAACCTGACACACCCATTGCAAACGACAGAAGAAAGGTTGTGCTCATGGGCCCTGAGGCGACTCCACCGGAGTCGAAGGCTATGCCTGTGAACAGGGACGGAGTGAACAGGGTCATCAGAAGCGATGCCCCCACACCTATGAACACGAACCACAGATAGTTGATGTTGAACAGGATCCTGATCATGGCAAGGGCCACCGCAAGGGCAACACCTATGCAGATGAACACCATGACCATCATCCTCTTGATCCTTCCTGCAGTGACGGTCTCGACCTGATGGGTCAGGACCCAGACCGCAGGCTCGGCGAAAACGACGATTCCTCCGAACACCAGAGCAAGACAGACAACCAGAACCGGACTGTAGTTCTGTGATATCGTCTGTCCGAGGTATCTTCCCACCTCGACGAATCCGAAGTCAACGCCAGTCAGGAAGATGACTATCCCCAAGAAGCTGTAGAGCATACCAAGGAGCATCTTCCTGAACTTGATCCTCGGGAAATGCAGCATGGTGAACTGGAGGACCAGTATTATCAGGAACAGAGGTCCGAACCCCACAGCGGTGTCCTTGAGCTTTGAGAGCAGAACAGTCCCGAAACCGTGGGACTCTGCGGCGGCAGCGGCGGTCTCAGCCACTCCACCGGCACCCCTTGTCAGAAGAGCCATGACAGCCACCGCAAGAATCGGACCTATGGACGCCACTCCGGTCAGACCGAAGCTGCTGTCCTTGTCATGTTTGGTGGATGCCGACACACCAAGGCCTAGAGCAAGGAGGAACGGGACCGCCAGAGGACCTGTAGTGGCACCGCTGGCATCGAAGCAGATCGATGCCATCCCCTGATCTATGAACATCACCAGGGCGAACACAATCAGGTAGAAGAAGATCAGAAGCCACTTCAACGGGAATCCCATGACGGTTCTCAGAAGGCCGAAGTCAACGAAGGCTCCAAGCCCGAGCGCTATCATGACTATCAGCACCTTCTGGTTTATGGCGGGGTTCAGGCTGTGCACCTGATTGGCAAGCACAGTGACATCCGGCTCGGCCAACGTCACGGCGAAACCAATGATGAAGCCCATCGCCATCATAAGCGGGACGCTTCTCCTGTGGGCAAGCACGGAACCGAGCTTCTCACCCACCGGAACCATGCCGATGTCAGTTCCCGCAAGAAAGAGGGAGAGACCGATCACAAGCAGAAGCCCTCCCACAAGGAAGGGCACCAGTTTGGCCCCAAGCGGAGCAACTGTGAAATTAAGAATCAGGACAATGACCATGATCGGGAGGACTGAGGTCAAGGTCTCCTTGAGCTTTGAAACAAAATCCATTCTTTAGAAACTCATTTCCTGTACGTCTTCTCGATATCCGCAAGCATGTCTGACGTCCTCTGCTCCGCAGTGCTCATCCTCTTTCCGGAAGGCTGCTTCTCCGCACTCTTCTGCGCAGGCTTGAGAACCTGGTTCACATTGCCGGCCTTGGAGGCCTGAGTTCCCAGAAAGGCGTTCTCCGCACCGTTGGCGAAGGCAAGGACAGGATCACGCTTTCCATGAAGGGCCTCATTGCGGCGCTGGATCTCCTTCCTGTAGATGCGCCTGTAGTTGCCCTTGCCCTGCTCATAGATCGACTTCTTGCTGCCGTATCCGTAGCCGTAACCGTAGCCATAGCCGTATTTCCTGCCACCATAGTAGGAACCGTAGCCGTAGTTGCTGTAGGAGCTCTGGTTTCTGGCTATGACGCCGTAGTAGATGTATCCCAGAAGCGGGGCGTTGATGAAGTCAAGCTCTGACATGAATGAGGACAGAGCACGCTTGGACGAGACGCCTGCCCTGATGTTCATCACAAAGCCGTCCAGATGTCTGGCAAGATGTGTGAACTCAGAACCGTAGGAGATCGGTGGGCAGTCGATGATTATATAGTCATAGACGGCCTTCAGCTTGCTGAAGAACGCATCCGTCTTCTCCGAGTTGTATAGGGCATTCGGGTTCCTTGTGCCCTTTCCCGGTGGAAGCAGATGCAGATTGGGGATCTGCTGCAGAGGACGGACAATGCACTTCTCCAGAGGCACGTCGTCCACTATGGTGTCAACAAAGCCCAGCTTTGATCTCTTCAGGTTGAAGAAGGTCTCAAGGGCCGGCTTTCTGAAATCACCGTCTATCAGCAGGACCTTCTTGCCTGACAGCGCAAAGGCGGCTGCGACGTTGCATATGGCTGTAGTCTTGCCCTCGCCCATCTCGGTTGAGTTTATGGACAGGACCCTGATCTTGTCAGGCAGGGAGTAGACTATGTTGTTGGCGATTGACTTGTAGCGTTCAGATATGACGGCGTCAGGGTCGTTCAGGACGAACAGTGACGGGAATTCGCACTTGACCTTGTCGATGTTCTTTATGTATGGGGTCCAGCCGAGTGAAGGGACCTCAACACCGAGGATCTGCTTGATTGAGTCCTCGCTTCTGATGCTGTCATCCACAAATTCCAGGAACAGTCCGAACAGGGCTCCCAGGACCACGCCTCCGACAACCGCTATGGCGATGATCATGAGCTTCTTGGGGCTGACAGGGTCGATCGGGACAACGGCCGCGTCTATCACATTGACGTTTCCGACAACGGCGGCCTCGACCATCCTGGTCTCCTCCAGAAGCTGTCTGCGGGAGAGAAGAAGCTGTTCGTAGATCTCGACATCCCTCTGCAGCTCAAGGAACTGGCGCTCCATGACCGGGAAGTCCGAGAGCTCCTCGTTGTACGACTCTATGATGCTGTCTATTGCACTTATGGAGGCGTTGACGCAGAGGTATTCGGTCACAGCCTTCGCATAGACGGTGTTCTGTGCTCCCACAATGGCTGTCACAGCGTTGAGGATGTTCTTCTCGTTGGATGCCAGGCTGCTCTCAAGCACATATACCCTTGACGAGGCCGTCACATCAACGTTCTGGTACATCATCAGCTCCTTGCTGTTGGCGATGAACTCATTGATGGAGGCCCTGACCTCCTCGTTGTCGCCAACCGACTCGGCAGAAGGCAGGGATCCGTCTGCATTGAGGGAGGAAAGGAGGCTTCCGACCTCCACAAGCTGAAGGCTCAACGGGGCCTTCTCCAGCTGGAACGCCGCGATGTTCGATGACAGAAGGGTGTTCTTCTGAGTCATCTGCATTATTCCGCTGGTCTCCTTGAACGAGGCCAGCTTCTCTGATGCCTCGTCAAGCAGATCCTCGGTCTCCGGTATCTGGTTCTCCAGGAATTCGCGCTGGGCGCTCTTGGAGTTCTTTGAGATCCGTGTGAGCATCTCCGTGTAGGCCTCGAGAACAGCGTTCGCATAGTCAGCGCAGAACTGAGGGTTCCCGTCCTCCACGGTGACCTTGACGACCTTTGTGCTGCTGACAGTGGACACAGATACCTTCTTCGAGAAGCTAGACCCCTTGAGTTCCTTCTCTGAATAGGGAACCCCCTCAGGATCGAGGTAGTCGGAAAGGTCCAGCTTGTCCAATGCGTTCTGCAGGTTGGATGTTGATGTTATCAGCTGTATCTCGGTGTCTATCTTCGTGGAGCTTGTGCTTGCCGTCAGGAGACTCTCGATGGACGTGGCGTTGGAGATCGGCTCGACAAGAGCTGTGGCCGATGCCTGATAGCTGGGGTTTGTGATCCTCAGGTAGAAGAACGCAAGACAGCAGGCAACTGCGAAGAACAGGTAGATCCATACCCTCCTCTGCTTGACTATGCCGAGGATCTGGATGATGGAGATCTCCTGCTCCGACTGTTTCTCGCTGTACTGGACGTTACGGCTTCTGGTCTCTTCCTTGTTTTCCATTTCTCTACCTCCAGCCCTAGAACCAAGTCGCTATTGTGTGACCATTTATGACAATCGTCAGAATGGTGCTGACAATGGCGAGCACGGAAGCGGTGAGCGTCAGTGTGGTCGTCAGGTTGTTGTTGCCCGCCTTTATGGTCGCTCCTGCAGGGATCTCATCGCCTGCCCTGCCGCCGGAGACCTTGACCTTGCCGCTTGCGGAGGCGGTGAATCCTCCGGCAAGGGAGATGTAGTAATCCTTCGTCATTCCAGGGACGTACTCGAAGGTCCCCGGGTTGTTGACATATCCGGTGACGGTGATTGCCTGGCTTGAGAACGGTATGAC
>JAFVFA010000099.1 GCA_017475725.1 Spirochaetales bacterium | reverse complement strand
GTGCTGTGACAAGTGCACTCAATTCCAATTCCGATACGACAACAACTGATTCCGAACTTGATCTCTCCAAGGTCACCTCTGCAATCGATATGCTCATTTCAAGCAAGGGCATAATCGAGTCGAAGCTCGGTGACGCAGGGACGAAGGTCATTGAGGCGGCAACAAACGTGAAGAAGATGATCGAGGCCGGTGAGGCCAACGAGTTGATAAAGAAGGCACTTGGTCTTCTCCAGGATGCATTGGAGAAGGTGCAGGGCAATGCAATCTGCGCCACAGTGGCCAAGAAGCTTGATGAGATGGGGGTTTGAATGAACAAGGTTTTCAGTGAGAAGGCTCCAGCAGCCATAGGTCCATACTGCCATGCAACTGTGCATGGCTCGCTTGTGTTCACATCAGGACAGCTCGGACGTGACATGGATGCCGATGTGAAGGTCCAGACAAGACAGGCTCTGGAGAATCTGAGCGTTGTCCTTGAGGCTGCAGGCTCACGCCTGTCGAAGGTCCTCAAGACAACCTGTTTCCTTGCAGACATCAATGACTTTGCAGCCTTCAACGAGGTCTATGCAGAGGTGTTCAGAGATCACAAGCCGGCACGTTCATGCTTCCAGGTCGGAGCATTGCCGAAGGGTGGAAAGATTGAGATCGAGGCTGTAGCCGAGATCTGATCTCAAAGCACGCGGATAAGCACCATATAGAGGATTGTAGGGATCACTATGCTTATCAGCGTGTTTCTTTTTATAACGTAGCTAACAACGCATACGACAAGAGCTATGGCGGAGGCGAGGGCCGTTCCGTCATCGAACCTTATGTCCTTAAGGCAGTAGACGACCAGCATCCCGATCAGGGCCGGGGTGAGGTAGTCGCTCAGCTTGTTGAGGAACTTCGAGTCTGTGCTTCTGTGCATGACATCGGTAAGGATGAAGGGCAGGGCCCTTATAAGGAAGGTCACGAAGGCTATTATCATGCAGGCTATGAACTCATTTCGCGGCATTTGAACCTCCTTCCTTCCTGGTCTGGAGAATGACGGCAACCGAAAGGGTGACACCGATTATGGCCAGGCTTGGGATCAGGAAGCTCGAGCTTCCGAAGATCAGCAGGCAGATCAGGGTTGCAATAACCCCCAAGGCGGATGCCGGGATGCTCTTCTTTCTAAGAATCTGGTCTGTGAAGGTCACAACGAACAGAGCTGTCATCGAGAAGTCCACACCTGCGAACGAGATGTTGATCATGCTCTGGAGCGTTACTCCGATGATCGTCCCTGTCACCCAGTAGCTCTGGTCGAAGACCGATAGCAGGAAGTAGTACTTTGCAGTGTCGAAGTCAGGGTCGTCGGAGGCCTCCTTTGGCTTTCCCTCACAGGCTATCGAGAAGGTCTCGTCAGTGAGCGCGAACTCCAGGTAGGGCTTGTACTTGCCTGTACCCTTGTACTTCCCCAGCATGCTGATGGAATAGAAGAGATGCCTGAGGTTGACCGCTATGGTCATCAGGACCATCTGCACCGGCGATGCAGCCGAGACCAGAAGGGATACGGATACATACTGCATGCTTCCTGCGAACACCAGAAGGCTGAAGAGGACTGCACCAATTGCGCTGAGTCCGTTGGAGGTGTAGACCAGACCGAAGCCTATGCCGAGTGTCATGTAGCCCGCCATGACAGGCAATGACTTCAGAAACGCCGTCCTGGCTTCGCTTCCCTTTGCACCCATATGATCCTCTTGGTTTGCATTTATATTTACTTTTTGCATGTTTGGTCAATAAAACAGGCAGAAATATGCATTATTTTTGAATAAAAAGTTGACAAACGAGCAAGCTGAGTATTTTAATCAAGGACAAGGAATACCAAGGGAGGTTTTTGCAATGGCAAACACCAAGGCTATAAGCAGGGGGACAATAGTGAAGCTTGTCTTCGCTGTCGTCATTGTCGTTCTTCTTATCGTTGCAGCCGCATCCGGGAAGGATGTCTCCTATACGATCTGGGCTCTTCTGCCCCCGGTTGTCGCAATAGGACTGGCTCTTGTCACCAAGGAGGTCTACTCCTCACTGTTCGTCGGAATCCTGATAGGTGGTCTTCTCTATTCCGGCTTCAGCTTCGAGGGAACCCTGGTCCATGTGTTCCAGGACGGTTTCGTGGCCTCTGTCGCCGATTCCTACAACGTGGGAATCCTAATATTCCTGGTCCTTCTGGGTGCCATTGTTGCGCTCATGAACAAGGCCGGCGGTTCGGAGGCCTTCGGCCGCTGGGCAAGCGAGCACATAAAGACCAAGACAGGTGCCATGCTGGCAACAACGGCACTTGGGGTCCTGATCTTCATAGATGACTACTTCAACTGTCTGACAGTCGGTTCCGTGATGAGGCCTGTTGCCGATAAGCACGGCATCTCAAAGGAGAAGCTCTCGTACCTGATTGATGCAACGGCAGCACCCATCTGCATCATAGCCCCTGTATCATCATGGGCTGCAGCGGTGGCCGGCTTCGTCAAGGACTCCGGTGTCAGCGGGTTCGGTCTGTTCGTGAAGGCCATCCCGTTCAACTTCTATGCTCTTCTGACCATAGTGATGATGCTCTGTCTTGCTCTGATGAGGTTCGACTACGGTCCGATGGCCAAGTTCGAGCCATGGTCATCGGCATCGGCCAAGGAGAGGATCGAGACCGTCATCAAGAGAAGCGGTTCATTTGCAGAGAAGATAGAGGTCATGGAGGAGGAGACTCCGAAGGACAAGAGCAGAAAGACCGGTAAGGTCATCGACCTTGTCTTCCCGATCATAGTCCTGATAGTGGCCTGTGTCATCGGAATGGTCTACAGCGGTGGGTTCTTCGAGGGAGCCAACGTCATAGAGGCCTTCTCCAACTCTGATGCATCCGTAGGTCTTCTGCTCGGAAGCGCCTGCACATTCATCATTGTTGTCGTCTACTACCTCATCCGCAGAGTCCTGAAGTTCCAGGACATCATGAGCTGCCTGCCGGAAGGCTTCAAGGCCATGGTCCCGGCTATCCTGATACTCGTTTTCGCATGGACCCTCAAGACCATGACGTTCAGCCTTGGTGCCCAGGAATACGTGGAAGGGGTCATCTACGGCGCAAAGGACGGAATGAAGGCCATGCTGCCGGCCATCATCTTCCTTGTAGGCTGCTTCCTTGCGTTCTCCACCGGAACATCCTGGGGAACCTTCGGAATCCTGATACCGATAACGATCAGCGTCTTCCCGATCACAACACCGATCGGAGTCGTCTGCGTCTCAGCCTGCATGGCTGGTGCAGTCTGCGGCTACCACTGCTCGCCGATCTCCGACACGAACATCATGGCAAGTGCAGGTGCCGAATTTGACCACATCAACC
>JAFVFA010000098.1 GCA_017475725.1 Spirochaetales bacterium | reverse complement strand
GAGGCATCGAAGTAATCAAGTGCGATGTCTACCTTCTGGACTCCGCATCTGACGATCTCGCGTGCGATCTCCCTGGTCTCGTCATCGAAAAGGACCACATGGTCGCTGTCCCAGCGGATCGGCCTTGTGACATGGAGCGCGATCTCATCGAAGAATGCAAGCAGTGCAGGAATCTTGTCGGATACCACCTCTGTAGGATGGTAATGGCCGTTGTCCATCAGAGGGATGCATTTGTCCCTGTTGAAGGCTGCATAGCTCAGAGCGAACTCTGCGCTTCCAACTGTGTAGGCCTCAACACCGATTCCGAAGACCTTGGACTCGATGCATGGCTTTACCTTGTTGAAGTCGTACTTCTCTGAAAGGATCTCGTCGATGCTCTCCTTGTAGCGCACCCTTGGTCCGATCCTGTCGCCCGGGACGTCCTTCAGGCCATCGCCTGTCCAGATGTTCATGACGCACTTCTCGCCAAGCTCCTCGGCAAGGTAGTTGGATATTCTGATGCATGCCTTTCCGTGGTCGATCCAGAACCTTCTGGTATCCTCGTTCGGTGATGACAATGTAAGAGGGTCACACTTCTCATGGGAGAAGAATGTGGGGTTGAAGTCACAGCCAAGCTTGCGCTCCTTGCAGAAGTCCACCCATCTCTTGAAGTGCTTGGGCTCGAGCCTGTCACGGTCTGCCCAGTCACCGTCCTCGAAGATTGCATAGGATGCGTGGAGATTCATCTTTGGCTTTCCCGGAATCAACTTCAGGACCTCATCGATGTCCTGCATCAGCTCCTGTGGATTCGATGCCCTTCCAGGATAGTTGCCGGTTGTCAGAATTCCACCTGTAAGTGGCTTGCTTGGATCTGTGTCAAAGCCACGCACGTCATCACCCTGCCAGCAGTGCAGACTGACCGATATGTTCTTCAGAGTCTCAATTGCCTTGTCGGCATCGACTCCAAAACGTGAATACTGCTCTTTTGCATATGAATATCTTTCGCTGTTCTTCATATCTTCAATGCTAATATGTCGAAACCAATTTTTTAATGACCTTTTAAAAACAAAAAACTGTCCTTTCTTGCACTTTTGCCCTATCATTTATCCATGAATGAAGAACTACTCAGAAAGCTTGGCGAGATAACACCGGAGGAGAAGGACATCCTCCAGGGACAGCAGGGCATAAACCGTGAGCTCTACTACTCCAAGGAAGGCAGCACGGAGATAGACTCATCAAAGGTCCTTGAGAACGGAAAGCAGATAGACATACGTCCCCACACCCGCTTTGTCCACTTCCCGAAGCACACCCACAACTACATAGAGATGATCTACATGGTCCATGGAAGCACCACCCATTTCATAGATGACGAGAAGATCACTCTCAACGAAGGCGATCTGCTGTTCCTGAACCAGAACGCCACCCAGGAGATCATGCCGGCGGGAGAGGATGACATTGCCGTGAACTTCATGATCCTTCCATCCTTCTTCGATGACACATTCAAAGTCATCTATGCGGAGGAGAACCCGCTGAAGGACTTCATTGTAGGCTGCCTGACCAGAAAGGGCTCAAAATCTAATTACCTCTACTTCAACGCAGGAGGAATCGTCCCAGTGCAGAACCTGATGGAGAACCTCATCTGGAACCTTCTGACCGACGAGCCCAACAAGCGCAGCGTGGACCAGCTGACAATGAGCCTTCTGTTCCTTTCCCTGGTGAACCACTCCGACAGGATCAAGGTGTCTCAGGGGTCCTTCGAGCAGCGGATGACCCTCGAGGTCCTCAGGTACATTGACCAGTTCTATCCCCATGCAAGTTTGCAGGAGATGGCGGACCGGGCAAGGCTCGACGTGTACACCCTGTCCAGGATAATCAAGCGCCAGACGGGAGAGACCTTCAAGACACTCCTGGAGAGAAAGCGCCTCAGCCAGGCCTGCTTCCTGCTGTCAAACACAAGGCTGGCCATAGAGGACATTGCCCTTGATGTAGGCTATGAGAACCTGAGCTTCTTCTACCGCCTGTTTCAGAGAACATACGGAAAGACGCCAAGGGATTATAGATTGACAGTGAAGAGGCTTCCTTCAGAGACTCTGTTGACATAGCTCTCTCCACGTCTGTATGCCCCTATGTTCTTCAGAATGTAAGAGAGCATGATCTCGTCCTTGTCAGGCTGTGCAGGAGTCATGTGAGGGGTGAGTATCACATTGTCCAGATCCCACAGCGGACTGTCAGCCGGAAGCGGCTCCGTCTCAACAGTGTCCAGGCCAGCTCCGAAGAAGGTCCTGTCCTTGAGATGACTTACCAAGGCAGCCTCATCCACCAGCTTTCCCCTTCCCATGTTCACAAGAACTGCGGTCTTCTTGAGGGCAGAAAGCTCCTTGTCTCCGATTATGTGGTAGGTCGAGTCGTTCAGTTCTATGCAGAGGACCACGAAATCGCATCTGGAGAGCATCTCCTCAAGTATTGATTCAATCCCGGGCAGAAAGTATGAGACTCTGGAGATCGTAAAGGGAACTGTCGTCCAGACCAAGAACTTCGGAAAGGACCTCATGGCAGGATTCAAGACCCTGGTCGGCGGAGAGGTCAAGGGCTACACCGAGATGCTCAACGAGGCACGCCAGATAGCAACCAAGCGCATGGTCGACGAAGCCGAGAAACTTGGAGCGGATGCCATTGTCGGAGTTCGCTACGGTTCATCCCAGGTCATGCAGGGAGCTGCCGAGGTCATTGCCTACGGCACTGCTGTGAAGTTCATAGACTGAAAGACTGCTTTGGCATAACAAAGGGTGTTTACCTTGCTTTCTATGCCAAAGCCGTTTCCAAAGCTAATGCAAGTGACTACTATGCATCAGTGGCAGCACTGTCCACCATGACCGCATTCGTGGCCTTCCTCGTGTCCGTGACCACACTCATGGCCTTCATGGCCACACTCATGACCTTCCTCATGGTGATGGTTGCAGACTGTGTCCGGGTTGTACTCGAGCGTCCCCGCAATCAGAGCCTTGATGGCCTCGTCTGCATTGCCTGCAACTCCTGGAAGGAGCTGGATGCCCATCTGCTCAAGGGCGACCCTTGCCCCCATTCCGATCCCACCACAGACGAGGACCTCGACCTCCGCTGCACGAAGGAAGCCTGCAATGGCCCCGTGGCCCGTTCCGTTTGTGTCTATGACCTGTGAGCCTGTGATCTCACCCTTCTCCGTGATGTCGTAGATCTTGAACCGCTCTGTTCTTCCGAAGTGCTGACCGATCATCCCGTCTTCATATGTGACTGCGATTCTCATGATGTTGTCTCCTATCTCCTTGATCTCTGCGCTGGCAGGAATGGAATCTATGCGGTATGAACCTCCTGTGATGCGGATGCGCTTCCCATTGACCATGGCGTCTGCCATCTTGAAGCGTGCGCTGTCGTAGATGCTTGTGACTGTGGCCCTGGAGACCCCCATCTCCGCTGCGCACTCCTCCTGCGTCCTCCGCTCGAAGTCTATGAGCCTGATGGCCTCATACTCGTCCAGCTTGAAGATGACAGTCTCCTGAGGCCTCCCACCTTCCGGTGTGAAACTCCAGAAATCAGGGTAACCGCATATTCTTCTGCATCTCTTCGGTCTGGACATGAAGATTCCTTTGCTGGCATATGCCAACAATCAAAGGATAGGGTCATTTCTGTCATATGTCAATTACAAGCAGGAGAACGAACCTTCGTTTTGTGCTACAATCCATAACATGGACAGAGAGAAGATCATCGAGAACGCAAAGGACTACGTGAGGCAGTTGTTCCGCGGGAACTCAGGAGGACACGATACCGCCCATACAATGCGCGTCTACGCCAATGCAATGCTGATTGCAGAGAAGGAACGCGCCGGGGACCGCTTCACAATTTCCCTTGGCGCCCTTCTCCATGATGTGGATGACTACAAGCTCTTCAACACCGTCGACAACCGGAATGCAAGGGACTTCCTCAAAGCAAACGGAATGGACAGGAAAGAGGCAGATGCCATCTGTCAGGTCATCAATGAGGTATCATTCAGCAGGAACAGGGACAGAAGGCCCTCTTCCATAGAGGCCATGATAGTCCAGGACGCAGACAGGCTTG
>JAFVFA010000097.1 GCA_017475725.1 Spirochaetales bacterium | reverse complement strand
TGATTGTCTTTCTGATTAATGACTCCACGTATTTGTCTGAAAACCCTTTCATTTTCTTCTCCGAAAAGAAGAATGAATGATTTTCAAAGTGGAAACAAATTACCCAATAACCAAGTGGAAACAATTAACCCAATAACCACACCAAAACAACAGCATATTGACCGTTTGTTCCATACGAGCTACACTCAAATTGGTATATTATATACTTACGAATATGCGGCACTATGGAGGATTTCATGACAATCTCCGCACTTCAGAAGGCAAGGTACTCATACAGCCCGAAACTCCCGCTCATCCTCAGAGAGGATATCAGGGAGATCAAACCAGTGCTCGGTCAGAGCACATCAGCAGCAAGTGACCAGGAGGCGCTCAAGCAGCTCTTCCCCAACACATACGGACTTCCGAAAGTCACTTTCGAGAAGGGGCACAACACCTCGATCGGCAAGAAGTTCAACGTCGGCGTCATCCTATCCGGCGGTCAGGCACCTGGTGGACACAACGTCATCTGCGGTCTCTACGATGCACTCAAGAACGCCAACAGGGAGAACACACTCTACGGCTTCATCGGTGGTCCCAGCGGAATCCTCGATGACAAGTACATCGTCATGACGGACGAGCTCATCAATGCATACCGCAACACAGGCGGATTCGACATCATCGGCTCAGGAAGGACAAAGCTCGAGACCAAGGAGCAGTTCAAGGTCTGCACCGAGGTCTGCCACAGGCATGACATCAATGCCATCGTCATCATAGGCGGAGACGACTCCAACACCAACGCAGCGGTGCTTGCGGAGTATTTCAGGGCCCAGGGCGAGAACATCTGCGTAGTCGGATGCCCGAAGACTATTGACGGAGACCTCAAGAACGAGAGCATCGAGACCAGCTTCGGCTTCGACACGGCCACAAAGACCTACTCCGAGCTCATCGGCAACATCGAGCGCGATGCCAACTCCGCAAGGAAATACTGGCACTTCATCCGCCTTATGGGCAGAAGCGCAAGCCACATCGCACTGGAGTGCGCCCTCCAGACCCAGCCGAACATCTGTCTCATCGGAGAGGAGGTCGAGGCCAAGAACCAGAGCATCGAGGAGATCACCAACTACATTGCCGACGTCATCGCAAAGCGTGCTGAGAACGGCAACAACTTCGGTGTCGTGCTCGTACCTGAGGGACTGATCGAGTTCGTCCCCTCCCTCAAGGTCCTTATCAGCGAGATCAACGACCTTCTTGCAAGGACGGAGAAGGAGTTCAACGCCATAGAGACCGTCGCGGAGAAGATCTGCTTCGTAGAGAGCAAGCTCTCAGCCGGATCCAGGAAAGTGTTCGACAGCCTCCCGGAGGAGATCAAGGGACAGCTTCTTGCAGACCGCGACCCGCACGGGAACGTCCAGGTCTCAAGGATCGAGACCGAGAAGCTTCTGATCCAGACAGTCACAAAGAGGCTCAAGGAGATGAAGGCGGCCGGAACATACTGCGGCAAGTTCAGCACACAGAACCACTTCTTCGGATATGAGGGACGTTGCGCCTTCCCGTCCAACTTCGATTCCGACTACTGCTACAGCCTCGGATACAACGCAGTTCTGCTTCTCAGCGCCAACCTCACAGGCTACCTCTCGTCAGTCACACAGCTCTCAAAGCCGGCTGACCAGTGGCAGGCAGGTGGAATCCCCATCACAATGATGATGAACATGGAGCAGCGCCACGGCGAGCAGAAGCCAGTCATAAAGAAGGCCCTTGTCGAGCTTGACGGCGAGCCGTTCAAGTACTTCCAGGCCCACAGGGACGTCTGGGCGGTCGAGACTGCCTTCACATACCCCGGAGCAATCCAGTACTACGGACCTGCAGAGGTCTGTGACCAGAGCACAATGACGCTCAAGCTTGAGCACAAATAATCCGGATATCGGAGGTCAGAGAGGTTTACGGCATGGAGAGAAAGAAACAGGGATTCATGGAATCCTTCAAGGCAAAGGGTTTTGATATGGTCAACCTCGAGGCGGTTTTCAGAGAGGACAAGGACCTCGTGGAGGATTTCATCGTCACCCAGAACCGCTTCTCGATTCAGATCATATCAATAATCTCCCTAGTCATAAACCTCTTCTGGCTGGTGACTTATCTGGTGAACTACTCCACCCCCTTCTTCACGCTTGGACACATTGCCACCCTGTTCATGGTTGTGGTCCCTGTGTTCGTTCTTGTCTACAACACAAGGCTGTTGAAGGATCCCACACAATCCCATAAGGGCTTCAGGGCACTGCTGCTGATCTTCCAGTTCTTCATCATAGCCTCGGTTGTGATGCTGGAGGTGGCCAGAGGGATGGATTTCGCCAATTCGTTCCCGGGACAGACATTCAACCAGGTGTCCCTCTCCTGCTACTGGCTGATCGCCTGCGCCTTCATCCCCATGCTGTCCACGGCTGGCAGCGTGGCCGTAATCGGGATGATCGTCCTGTCGGCCGTCATCCCGCAGTTCATCTGCCCTTCGGGCTCATACAACATTACCAGCAACCTGGTCATCTGCCTGAGCATAATTATGGCATACATCGCCTTCAGGGCCGTCTCTTTCAGAAGCGCGAAACTGGTCAGCAAACTTGCGGAGACATCCTATGTGGACTTCCAGACCAGGACCCTGAACCGCAGAGCCCTCGTCGAGTACTTCGCAGGGCTCAAGGACCTGAAGGCCAAGACCTTGGGCATCATGGTCATGGACATAGACAATCTGAAGAGGTACAACGACTCCGGATCCTATGCCAAGGGCGATGAGGCCATCATGGCTATCGGCAATGCCGTCAAGAAGCTCAATCTGGAAAACGACCTGATCTTCCGCCATGGTGGCGGCGAGTTCGTCATAATACTTCCTGACACCGACGAGGAGAATCTGGTCCGTACTGCACTGAAGATCAAGGACTCGGTGGAGAACCTGGCCATAGAGCTCACCGGGAACAACGCAAGGAAGGTCCTCACGGTGACCATAGGCTGCACCTTGGTCAATGATGTGAAATCCTCCACCATGGAGGTCATCGCGGCCACGGAGACCCAGCTCTCCATCGGCAAGCGCGGTGCCAAGAACTGCGTGGTCTTCAAGGGGAAGATCTTCATTGCGGAAGGGGAGATCACACTTGACCAGAAGCCGAGCCCATACACGGACAGGGTCTTCCAGGCCGTGACGGAGGCCATGAAGAAGAAGGAGATCCGCCCCTACTACCAGCCTCTGTACAAGACATCGACCAACGAGCTTGTCGGCGCCGAGGCCCTCTCAAGATGGGTCAAGGATGACGGCACGGTCATCCTTCCGGGAGAGTTCATCCCCGAGCTCGAGAAGAACAGCTCGATACTGGCACTTGACTGGTACATGTTCGAGGAATGCTGCAAGATGCTCAAGAAGCAGAAGGAGATGGGCATTCCGCAGGTCAGGATCTCAGTCAACTTCTCCAGAATGCATGCCCTCTACGAGAGGGACATCGAGACCCGCCTGAGCGAGATAGCGGACCTTTACGGGGTTGACCACTCCCTCATAGAGATAGAGATCACAGAGTCAGCCTACATCCACCTGCCGAACATAATCGAGAGCTTCATAAAGGGCATCCGCGCCGAGGGATTCGCCGTGGCGGTCGATGACTTCGGAAGCGGTGTATCATCTCTGGAGTTCATAAAGAGCGTTGATGTTGACACACTTAAGATAGACAAGTCCCTCATCAGCTCCAACTGCACGGACCCCAAGGAGAGGGTTCTGCTTGAATCCGTGGTCTTCCTCGCACACAGGCTGCAGCTGAATTCCGTTGCAGAGGGTGTCGAGACCACAGAGCAGCTCGGGTTCCTCAAGGCCCTTGGATGCAACCAGATACAGGGCTTCATCTTCTCCAAGCCTATGCCTGAGGCGGAGTTCCTCGAGAAATGCAGGACAGAGGCCACGACGATGCCTATCGACAAGCTGATCAAGGACTACGTCCAGTCACCTTCCATGAAGATCCTTCTGGACACCGTCTTCAAGCAGTACCCGGTTGTCATCATGGGAAATCTGTCCAAGAACAGCTACTACACCATGACATATGACAGCTTCAACAGCCACAACTACACAAGGGTCGGAACCATCACGGACCTTCTGGACGAGATCGCGTCAACCTTGTGCAAGGACGACGTCGATGAGTTCAAGAGGACCTTCAACATCGAGAACCAGATGGCTGCATATGAAAGGGGCAAAGACAAGATCACGTTCGTGGGCAGAATCCATGGTGATGCGGAATCCGACAAGGACAAGTACATGGAGATAGACACCACCACCTACTTCATAAAGGAAGGTGACAGCGACGATGTACAGGTGATAACGCTCTGCTCAGAGACTCAGGACACGAAGATCCTGCTTGTCTGAGGCTCCAGAGCCAACTTCCCCACCTTCTCGCCTGTCAGCCAGTCTGTCATCCCCTCAACATCGATACCGCTGACCAGCCGGCTTCCCTCGCCTCTGTACATGACAAGGACGACCTTCTGGTGCTCGGACACCCTGCGGAACTCAAGAACCTCTTCATCGCAATGGCCGAACTCCCACTGTCCTTCGGAGAGCGCCTCGGAATAGACCTTTCTGAGTCTTCCGAGGCTTCTGTAGAATCCATACAGGTCCATGTCCCAGCGGCTCTCATCCCAGACCATCGGATAGCGGCAGTTCTCAAGGCTACCCATCGGTCCCTCCAGACCTATCTCATCGCCGTAGTAGATGCACGGCATGCCGGGAAGCATGAACTGCATCATGACTGCGCCCTTGTACAGATTCCTGTTGAAGACTGAGCCGTTGCAGTGCAGCCTTGGCTCGTCATGACTGTCTATAAGGTTCATCTGCTGATAGACCATCTGCCCCGGGAGGGCTGAAAGCTGGCGCCTAAGGTGCTCGCAGAGCTGTCTTGCCGAGTATGCAGGGACCTTGCCGGGTCTTGTGTTGTCATCGCAGAAGAACCTGTCCCTCTCCCCCATCCAGCGCCTCAGGGGCCTTGAGCAGCCCACATAGTTCATTGTGGCGTCCCACTGGTCCCCATTCAGGTACTCGCTTGCATCATCCCAGTCCTCACCTACAATGTAGGCATCCCTGTTGATGGCCTTTATGCGCCTCCGGACCTCTCTCCATATGTCATGGCACATGTGCTCGTCCCCATGGTTGCCTACATCTGTGGCCACATCCAGACGCCATCCGTCCTGGTTGAAGGGCTCCCTTATGAACCTCTGCAAAACGGAGTCCTCGTTCCCGAACACAATCCTCCTCAGACTTTCCGAACCGTAGTTCAGCTGCGGCAGGGTCGGAACACCGTACCAGCAGTCAAAGCCTCCACGTCCGTCGCTGTAGTAGAATTCCTTCTCAGGACCTCCGTTCTTGGCGCTTATGAACCACGGATGGTCCATGCCAGTGTGGTTTATCGAAATGTCCGTGATCACCTTGATCCCTGCGTCATGCAGGATCTTGACCATTCTGATGTAGCCTTCGTCTCCGCCGAGCTTCGGATCCACATGGAAGTAATCTATGCAGTCATACCTGTGGGTGGTCCTGCTGCAACCTATGGGATTCAGATAGACGGCATTTACCCCAAGGGACCTGAGATAGTCGACTTTGGAGGCTATGCCTGCAAGATCCCCGTTGAAGAAATCAAGGCAGAAACCCTCGTTGTACTGGAGGGGCCTGTCATCCCAGGACATCTCGGTGATCTGATGCCCATCGAACTCATAGTCCCCTCTTCTGGCGCCTATGGACGGGTCCCCGTTGCAGAAGCGGTCGGGGAAGATCTGGTAGCAGATAGATGACGGGGTCCAGGACGGGACATCAAGGTCAACCTTCAGAACAAAGGCGTCCTCCCATGAGCAGAGGAAGTCTGAGACTCCCCTACGGGTCAGGTAGAAATCGCTTCCATCCTTCAGCTGGCCTTCAAACCAATAGCACAATTCTCCACCATCAGCCTTTATTCTTGCCTCATATATGTCATATGTGCCATCATTAGACAATCTTGGCATCCCTTTTCTGAACAGATTGCCGTGGTCTATGATGGTGATTCTGACCCACTTGACCCTGTCCGGATCGGCAAATGCAAAAAGAGAGACCTCTTCACCGCGATGCGGGTAAAGAGGTCTGACATACAGACTGCTTATTCCTGATTTGATGATTTCCATTCATTCCTCTTTGGAGAAATCCGTCGTGAATATCGGACTGGGCTCCTCCATGTGGGATGAGTTCATGATGTTGTAGTCCATGTGCTTGAAGAGGTTGTTCCTCTTCTCCGCCTTGACGAGCCATTCGGTATTCACTGCATTCTTGCACATGTTGTCATACACAAGGTTGAGGTTCTCGATGTGGCCCTCAACCCTCTTCAGGGCATATTCCGCACTTGTCTTGTTGTGTATGATGAACGGCCAGTCACTTGCCATAAGGAGAAGGGTCTCCCTGGCAGCCTGGTTCAGGAAGCGCTGCTTAAGGCTCTTCTGGTCAGGGAAGCGCTCGGCAAGTTCGGTCATTCTCTCGATGGCCTTGAACGCATGCCTGTACAGCCAGGCATTTGTCGAGCTGTCAACCCATACGGCACTGTAGCCCATCTCACCCCAGCTCGATGTGGCGGGGCGGAGAGTCTGGACCTCGAAGTCGTCCTCTCTGATGAAATCGCTGGGGCAGATAAGCTCCATCTCATCATCCTCTGCGGCAAGCCTTATAACCTCATCCAGCCACTCAACACCCTCATACCACCAGTGCCCGAACAGCTCGGCGTCGAAGCTCACGGTGTAGACAGGATCCAGATCGAGGATGTCCTCAAGGTTCATCGTCCTCTTCCTTACGTTGTACAGGAAGTTCTTGGCATTCAACTGGACGGTCCTGTAGGCCACATCAAGGTCATAGACCTTCTTGTCCGCGGTCTTGTCAGTAACTGCATAGTACTTGAACCCGGTGAATGAACGGACCTCAGGTTCGTGGACGTATGGGCGGATGTAGTCCATCGGCAGATCGAAGCCGATGTCCCTGTAGAAGTCCCTGTAGTGGGAATCCGTCGGATAGCCTTCCGAAGAGGACCAGACAAGGCTTGAGAGGTTCTCGTCACGGACAAAGCAGTACAGCCCGTTGGGGCACTTCACAGGACAGTAGGAACCGCGTTCCGGCTTGTCCGGAGAGAGTACGATGGCCTGTCCGCTCAGGGCGACCCAGCTTATGTTGTGGCGTTTGAGCAGGTTCTCAAGGCCTGGATAGTAACCGCAGTCGGGAAGCCAGAAACCGTCTGACATCCTGTCGAAGAACCTGTTGTGCTCAAGGACACCTGTCTCTATCTGCGCATTGACGGCAAGCGGATAGTCCTTGTATGCAGGCAGGTACGCATGCGTCGCGGCGGTTGTGGTAAGCTCTAGCAGTCCCGCATTGGAGAGATGGTTGAACGCATTCAGGATCATGCCCTGGCACTCATCCATATAGAAGGTCTTGTTGGCAACAAGTTCGTCCCTGTAATGGGAGGCAAGGATCATCTTCTCCCTGTCATCCCTCAGACGCTCGACCTCCTTGTCGCCAAGCTCGATGTGCTCGTCAAGGTAGGCCATGAACCTCTCGTTCAGAAGCTCGTCCGCAAGCATCGAGCAGAGCGTCGGGCTGAGGGAGAATGTGAGCTTGAACGGGACCCTGTCCCTCTGGAGTCTGTACATCATCCTCAGAAGAGGGATGTAGGACTCGTTCATTGCCTCATAGAGCCAGTCCTCCTCAAGGAACTTCGGATACTCCGGATGCCTTACAAACGGAAGATGCGCATGGAATATGAAATTGATTCTGTTCTTCATCATCTTAGGACGCCCTCCCCTGAGCCATTGTCAGACAACATCTCGATGAGATCCTGGACCTGTCTGTTCTCGGATACGATCCCGCCGTTGCTGACCAGCGAGGAGAAGAACTTCCTGAACACCGCTCCGTCCCTCAGCTCATCAGGATGGGCGGCGAACCAGCTCTTGGTGGTGGTCACGACGGAGCTCTTGCAGATGATGGTCTCGGACTCCTCGTTCTTGGCCACGATGCATACCTGGTACGAATAGCCCAGATAAGGGAGCTCAACCGTCCAGTTATCGTCACTGAAAGACACCTCGATGTCGTAGATGGCATCGACCACTCCCTTGCCGTCCAGTCTCTCGGTCCTCAGGATAAGAGAGTTGCACACCCCCTCCAACTCGGCCAGCTGCTGGTTGGAGATGCTCCAGAAGACGTATGCCCAGTTGAAATCCTTCATCACAATATGGATCGAGGTCTCATTGTAGGATTCAGGCAGAGCCTGGACCCCAGGAAGGGACAGGGCATCATCAGATGCGACATCGGTAAGCGTGTTAACGAACTTGTGCTTGGAGCTTCCGGAGAGATTGTTCCTGACATCACCGTCATCCTCATACAGGTTCTCGAGCTCGTCGATGAGCTCGTCCCTGCTAAGGGAATCCCAATCCTCCAGGTCCTCTTGCTTTGCAATGTATCTCAATTCATTCTCTGAAAGCGATTCAATGTTTATCAGCAACATATAACCCTCTTATGTCAAAATCTTAGAATAAGAAGCCCCTTTAGTCAATGTTTGACACTCTGGGGACTACAGCCCGAATAAACGAAACAAGCCGGTTCAAGCGGTTGTCAAAAAGCCCTGTTTTGGTGACAATGGTAGACAAATGAAGACTTCGATAATAATCCATGGACACTTCTACCAGCCGCCCAGGGAGAACCCATACACAGGCGTGCTTCCCGTACAGGCCTCAGCGAAGCCATACGAGAACTGGAACGAGGCGATCTACCAGACTTGCTACAAGCCCAACAGCGCATCGAGATACCTTTCGTTCGACGGCAAGATAGACCACATATACAACAACTACGCCAGCATCTCGACCAACATGGGGCAGACGCTTCTGGACTGGATTGACCAGGAGCATCCGGCGTTCATGAAGAAGCTCGCCGCTGCGGACAGGGACAGCATAAGGGTCTTCGGCCATTCCACCCTGATGGCACAGGGCTTCAACCACACCATAATGCCGCTGGACTGCGAGCACACAAAGAGGATCCAGACCCATTGGGCAATCGAGTCATACAAGCGGAGATTCGGCCATGCACCGGAAGGGTTCTGGTTGGCAGAGTGTGCAATAAACGAGGAAACGGTAGACATATTAGCCGAGTATGGCATCAAATTTGTGGTGTTAGCCCCTTGGCAGGCCATCGCAATAGACGGAGTTGCTCTTAATGGAAAGCCCATGCCAAGCGACCGTCCATTCATAATAAAGGGAAGGAACGGAGGCTCTCTGAGTGCATTCTTCTACAACGGCGAGTTCGCCAGCGGAGTCAGCTTCGGGCACATGCTCAGGGATGCGGACGCCATGTTCAAGCGCCTCAAGGAACTGCGCAGGGAGATGGGCAATCCTGCCCTTATATCATGGGCCACGGACGGAGAGATCTACGGCCACCATGAGCCCTTCGGGGACATGGGTCTTGCCGCACTGGTAAGGAAGATAAACGAGAGCAGCGAGTTCAGAATCGACAACTTCGCCTCCTATCTGGAGAGGCATCCTGCCACAGAGGTCGCAACCCTCGGAGGCGGTGACGACGGCAAGGGGACTTCCTGGTCCTGCATGCATGGAGTCGGCCGCTGGGAAAGGGACTGCGGCTGCCATACAGGTGGGGATGACAGCTGGAACCAGAAATGGAGAAAGCCGCTCAGAAAGGCATTCAACAACCTTGAGAACTCGGGTCGCAAGGTCATCGATGCCAAGGTACGCGAGATACTCGGAAATGATGCGGACTACCGGACGCTGACACTGGCCTATGCAGACGTCGTCTCCCACAGCAAGACCGTCAGGCAGTTCATGGATGAGGCCCGGAAGACGGACGGTTCAAGCCTCTCCGAGAATGAGAAGGTTGTAATCGCCACACTGCTCGAGGCGTTCAAGAACATCATGTTCTCATACACTAGCTGCGGATGGTTCTTCAACGACCTCGCAGGAATAGAGCCAAGGCAGAACATCTCGTATGGTGTCTATGCTGCCGGGCTCCTCGACCAGTACAGCGACAGAGGAATCCAGGACAGGCTCTTCTCAGACCTTTCGAAGGCAAAGGGAAACCTGGCCGAGAACGGCACCGGTGAGGACATCGCAAGGAAGGACATCCCCTCCAGGCCCGCATTCATCAAGGCATGCTCGTATTTCGCAATGAACAGACTTGTCGCGGATCCGTCAGACTATGTGGAGGACTGGGGCTTCATGCATCTGGAGAGTTACTCGGACTCCGAGATGACCATAGTCAACACAAGGACGCTCCAGAGACATGAGGTTGCATACAAGCTTGTGCCCTACTCCAACCGGACCATGGGATTCCATGTTGAGGAGGGATCAACCGGGATCAAGGCCACGACGAATGTCATCAGATGCTCCGACAAGTCCCGCAACACATTCATAGCATGGACTGAGAACAGGTTGTCGGCAGGTTTTCCGGAGGCCATGATAGACACCCTTGCGGAGAACATCGGGAACTACCTCATCCTTGTGGCTACAAACAGGAGCCTCTTCAAGGAGACGATCTTCACCGAGAACATAGGGTCCTGCATCAAGGCCATCAAGGCCATGATCCTTGCCCTTCCGGACATGGACGAGGAGAAGAAGATACAGAGAATCAGACAGTTGCTCACCTTCGTGGGTATCAAGGGCAGACAGATAGACATAGATGACATCACCGATGCCTTCTCAAGTTATCTGAGAAAGGCAGCCATTTCGCTGATAATCAAGCTTGACGAGAAGACTGTCCGCATGGCCCTCAGAATGCTTGAGACAGCCAGGGCCGATGGCTTCAAGCCGGACATAACGGATCTTCAGAATGCGGTGTACCCTTATCTTGAGCTGTCAGATGATCCAAAAGAGAGCGACATCCCGGATGAATTGAAGAGACAGCTTGCGGCGGACCTGAACTTCAAGCCTGTTCTGTGAGCATATTCCTTGCATGGGACAGCGAGACTTCAGACTCGTCTCCGCTGAGCATCCTTGCAATCTCGTGAACCCTGTCCTCACCTTCAACCTGCCTCAGATGGGTGTAGGTCCTTCCCTTCTCAACGGTCTTCGACACAACCATCTGCGTGTCCGCCCGGCTGGCGATGCTGGCAAGATGCGTGATTGCTATGACCTGCTTGGACCTTGACAGATCGCATATGCACTTGGCAAGGCTCAAGGCGACCGACCCTCCGATTCCGGAGTCAACCTCATCGAACACCTGGGTCTGGATATCATCAGAACCGGCAAGGACGGTCTTCAGGGCAAGCATCACCCTGCTGAGCTCTCCACCGGAGGCTATCTCCCTCAGAGCCTTCTCCGGCTCGCCGGGGTTCGCACTGATCATGAACTCCACATGGTCGCTTCCATTGGCACCGGCCTTGGCCTCTGACACGTCGATGCTGAACACCGCATTGGGCATTCCCAGGGTTCTCAGGACAGTCTGAATCCTGCTCTGTAGAGCCTTGGCGCCCTTTTTTCTTGATGCACTCAGCTTATCTGAGACATTGTTGTACTCTGCATTCGCCGCATCAAGCTCCTTCTGGCACCTGGCAAGATGGGACTCGAAGTTCTCTGTCACATCAAGGGTCTCACGTGCCTTCTCAGCAAAGGTCTGCACATCGGAGAGACTTGGCCCATACTTTCGCTTCAGCTTCTGGAGCAAGGCAAGTCTGTCCTGCATCGCATTGACGGAGTCCTCTGAATAGTTGACGGAGGCAAGGTAGTCCTTCAGTCCAGAGGCTATGTCCTCGGCCTCTATCCGTGCACTCTCTATCCTTGCAGTGTAGTCGTTCAGGCTCTGGTCTATCCTGGAGGCCCTGGCCATTGAGGAAAGGGCGTCGTATATGTTCGTCCTTGCATCCTTCAGATGGTCAGTGCAGAGGGTAACGTTCTCGTATATGGACTCGAACTGTCCAAGGACCTTGATTCTCTCCTTCAGCTCCTCGTCCTCACCCGTCCTTATGTCGGCACCCTCGATCTCCTCAAGGGCGAACTGAAGGTAGTCCGCCTGGCGCCTGCCCTCCTCAAGCCTCTTTGCAAGGTCCTCTTTCTGCCTTGCAAGTGCGCCGACCTTGTGATAGGCCTGCTCGCAGCGTGAAAGGAGCTCCCCGTTGTCCGCATAGGAGTCAAGGATCCTCCTCTGCCTCTCCCAGAGCAGAAGGCTCTGGTGCTCGCTCTGACCATGCATGTCGATGATGCTGTCTGAGAGCGTGCAGAGGTCCTGCCTTGAGAAGAGCTGGTTCTGGACGTGTATCAGGGACCTTCCACCGTTGGCATTCACGGTCCTTCTTATGTAGATGACCCCATCCTCAGGCTCCACGCCTTTCTCCTTGAGCCATGGAAGGATCTCATGCCCCTCAGGTATGGAGACAACTGCGTCTATCACTATCCCGTCCGTTCCGGTCCTGACTGCACCTGTATCCGCCTTCTCTCCCATAAGAAGGCCCAGAGCGCCAAGTATTATCGATTTTCCACTGCCGGTCTCGCCTGTGATGACATTGAATCCACCTGAGAAGTCAACACTCAGGTTCTCTATCAGAGCGAAGTTCCTGATCTCAAGATGTTCAAGCATTGAAGCCTCCGGCCCACCCGAGCTTCTCCCTCAGGACCTCGATGAAGCGTCTCTTGGAGTTCTCTACGAACAGGGCCCTGTTGATCCCCTGGAACACGTGGATCTCATCCCCTTCCACCACAGAGAACACCTCATGCCCGTCACATGTCAGCGAAACCTCCGTGTTCTGCCTTGGAAGGTCCAGCCTGATCCTTGAGCCCTTGTTCACGACAAGTGGTCTTACGCTCATTGTGAATGGGCAGATCGGGTTTATGATTATGGCATCTAGCGATGCATCAAGTATGGGTCCGCCGGCTGCAAGGCTGTAGGCCGTGGACCCTGTCGGTGTCGCCATTATGATGCCGTCACCCTTCAGTCTGGCACCGAGCACGTCATTGACATAGAGGTCCATCCTTGCCATCCTGGCGTGGGAGATTGCGGAGACAGTGACGTCGTTGAGGGAGCTGGACGAGAACACGGTCCGTCCATCCCTCCGGACATCAACATCAAGCATCATCCTGGAGTAGATGTCAGTCTCACCGTTTTTGTATTCCTCGAAGACCCTGTATATCTCATCGACAGGGGTTTCGGCTATGTAGCCGAAGGTTCCCATGTTCACAGCAAGTATCGGTATGTTCCTTCCCCTCAGAAGGACAGCGCATGTGAGAACCGTTCCGTCCCCTCCAAGGGAGACGGCCAAGTCACATTCAGGCACATCAAGAGAGAGGTCATCCACAGTTGACGATAGCATCAGCAGATGGCTTTCGATGCCCTTGTTTGACAGATATGCAAGGAAATCATCGCATATGCTCTGCACCTTGGCCTTTGTCGAGTTTGCGAGAACAACAACCTTCCTGATTTCTCTCACTGCCATTCTAGCCTCCGCATCATGGAAGATGGGCCACCACCTTGGAGATGCCGTCAATCTCGCTTGACCGCAGGAACGGATACAGCGGGAGCTCGACGGTCCTGTAGTAATGCGATGCGGCAACTGGGGTGTCCTGGAACGGGTCGCCGTCGAAATCCTTGAGAAGACAATCGGCGAATGCCATCTTCACAGGCACATCATGCTTTGCCGCGAATTTGATGCTCTCATCCGGTTTGGAGTCCAACTGGACAGCAAAGGCGCATGCGTTTGACTTGAAGTCAAGGAGGCTGAGCCCGAACTGTCTGTGCCTGGTCTTTGCAAGGCTCTGCTGGTAGACCTTCAGGATCTCCCTTCTCTTATCCGCGTTCTCATCCATGTTCGAGAGCTGGACCATCCCAAGTGCAGCATTCAGGTCAGGCATCCTTAGATACTTTGACGGTCTCCTTCCGCGAAGCTCGTTCACATACTCACCCTTGACGGCCATCACGGCT
>JAFVFA010000096.1 GCA_017475725.1 Spirochaetales bacterium | reverse complement strand
GACACCACCGGAATGGAGAGGTCACCGTCAAGGGCATCCTCCGCATACTGCAGGACCCTGGAGGAATCGCCGAAGAGCTTGGCCTTGAAGACCGCGCTTCCCACCATCCTGTCCAGAGGCTTCTCCCTGTAGACGTTGTTGTGCTCGAACTCAAGCATCTCCACAGGGCCGAGGCAGAACGAGATCACACCAGGCTTCTTTATCCTGATGTTCACGGGCAGATTGCCCATGTTGCCCTCCATCTGGGCCCTGTGCCATATCTGTCCGAGGTCATTGTTGAATGTGTACAGCCCCAGTATCTTCAGCTCATCAGGGCTGTCTCCGCTGACTACGATGTAGGTGTTGCCCCCACCGGCGGACAAGGTCATCTTCTCCAGGACATCGATTCTGAACTCGAAGGGCTCACGGAACTCAAGGTACTCCCCGTTGGAGATCAGGATATCCTTGATGCTGTCATTTCTGCTGTCGGCGTATGCCATCTTGCACACAAGGAGCTTGCCCTCCTCGTGGCAACAGCTGAGCATATAGGCCATCTCGGCCATGGCGGTGTAGATGTAGTAGCGGCTTTCGGCCTTTTCCGCGTCGATGCCGTACTTGCCGACCATGTCCTCGATGTTCTTACGTACAAAGAAACCTATTCCCTCTGAGAAATTCCTGTGCATCGCCATCCAATATCCTTGGGCTTGATTATACAGGACAGTTCCAAGGTGTGTACACTGTTTTTTGGAACGTTTACAGCCTCTGTGAGCTCTCCACATCAAGGAAGTATCTGTAGGTGTCGACCTTCAGCTCCCCGCAGGCGGCCTCGTCACAGGCTATGATTGCGTTGTTGTGCATCTGGAGCGCGCTGCAGGTCCACTTCTGGCTCACCCCGCCCTCGACAGTGTGTGCCAGGGCCCTTGCCTTGTTGTGACCGTTGATCAGCACCAGGACGCACCTGGAATCGAAGACTGTCCCGACACCGACTGAGAGTGCATAGGAAGGGACCTTGGACGGGTCGTTACCGAAGAACCTCGAGTTGACGATCTTTGTGTCCGTGGTCAGGGTCCTCAGACCGGTCCTGGAGCAGAGCGATGTGTACGGCTCGTTGAATGCGATGTGGCCGTCGACTCCTATACCGCCCATGAAGAGGTCAATGCCGCCATAGGAGGCTATCCTCTTCTCGTACTCCTCGCACTCCTTCTCCGGATCATCCGCCATGCCGTTGAGCATGTTGATGTTCTCTGCGGGTATGTCTATATGGTTGAAGAAGTTGTCATGCATGAAGTACCAGTAGCTCTGGTCGTGCTCATGCGGCAGTCCCACGTACTCGTCCATGTTGAACGTGACCACATTCCTGAACGAGACCTCACCGGATCTGTTCATGGCAATCAGGCATCTGTAGACCCCAAGCGGCGATGACCCTGTTGGCAGACCCAGGACGAAAGGCCTGTCTTCCTTGTGTGCGTTTATTGCATCGGCGATGAACTTCGCAGCCCACCGGCTCATGTTCTCATAGTTCTCCTGGATTACAACTCTCATGGATTACCTCCTGTTAGTTCAACACTTGAACTTTCACCTATGATGACCTGATTGTCAATATATTTCTATAAAGCGTAACCTTTCTTTCTGATCACTGCAACCACGCTGTCAACGTATTTTCTGCAGGCCTCGTCGGTCTCGGCCTCCACCATGACCCTGATCAGAGGCTCCGTGCCGCTCTCGCGCACAAGGATGCGTCCGGTTGTCCCCAGCTCGTCTGCGGCCTTCCGGACCGCGGCCTGGACATCCTCGTCCGCTATGGTGGTTGGCTTGTCCTTGACCCTTACGTTCTCAAGCACCTGCGGGTAGAATCTGACCGGCTCGGCAAGCTCGCTCAGCCTCTTCCTCTTTGCAAGCATGACCTCCATGATCTTCATGGCGGTCAGTATGCCGTCTCCGGTGGAGGCGTACTTTGCGAAGATTATGTGGCCGCTCTGCTCACCGCCTATCCTGCAGCCGTGCTCGGCCATGTAGTCGTGGACGTACTTGTCGCCCACCTTCGTCTTGACGGACTCGATCCCCACCTTCTCGAAGGCCTTGAACAGGCCGAAGTTCGACATTACCGTGGTCACGACCGTGTTGGACAGGAGCTTGCCCCTCTCCTTCATGTAGAGGCCGTACATGTAAAGGATGTGGTCGCCGGTTATCACGCTTCCGTTCTCGTCAACGGCAAGGCAGCGGTCCGCATCCCCGTCGAAGGCGAAGCCGACATCCAGCTTCTTGTCCACAACAAGCTTCTGCAGCCCCTCAATGTGGGTGGAGCCGGCGTTCTCGTTTATGTTGAACCCGTTCGGGTCCGCATTTATGACAAACGTCTTGGCCCCAAGGGCATCGAAGACGGCCTTTGCTATGTTCCAGGTGGTGCCGTTCGCGCAGTCCAGACCGACCTTCATCCCCCTGTAGGAGTACTTTGACAGGCTGATCAGGTACCCGATGTAGCGGTTCCTGCCTGAGACGTAGTCCACCATCTGGCCTATGTTCAGTCTGGTCGCGAACGGGATCTCCTCCCACCTCTGGCCGAAGCACTCCAGCTTGCCGTCGATGTAGTCCTCGCAGAGGTCCAGGACGCTCTCCTCCATCTTCTCGCCGTACTTGTTGATGATCTTGATGCCGTT
>JAFVFA010000095.1 GCA_017475725.1 Spirochaetales bacterium | reverse complement strand
TCAAGGGCGATGTCCTTGCCGGCTACAGCTATCCTTGAACCGTCACGGAGAATGTATGCCGCACCGGCATCGCTCGTGGATGTGAGCATGGATGATATGTTGGAAAGAAGCTGCTGCACGGTCTCCCCGGGAATGAAGCTGTACATGGTCCTGTTTGCGGACGAGATGTCGTCACTTCCCGCTTCAGGGACTATCGCACCCGAGACTGTGACATACGGAAGGTTCTGGCTGCTGTGGACCACGGAGATGACATCGCCGTTTGCAGGCGTGTATGACTTTGAGTCCTCAAGGCTGACGTACCTTGCGCTGTAGGCTCCGTCTGCATAGTTGGAGATCCTGATGCTCTGGGCATCGGCAGACCCAAGAAGGCCTCCGGCGTAGTCCTGGATAAGGCTGTACAGGGTATCGCCTTCCTTTGGCTGGTAGACCCCGGCCCTGGCGACGGAACCGTCAAGGCTCACCACTGCGGAGGCCTTGAGGAAACGCACCTCACAGCCCGGAGCCAGAAGGGGGTTGTCCTCAGCTGACCCGTTTCTGAGTGCGTTGAAGAGATCGTATGTCTTTACGCTCCCATCACGGTATGTCACCTCAACCGTCCTTGTGGAGGCTGAGTCCAAGGCATAGATGGCCATGTCTGAGAGTCTTGTCAGACCCCAGGCGGTGACGTACTGCGAATAGCTGACCTCCCCGTGCACTCTGACGGAGAACACTCCGCAGCTCAGAATCTGAACCTGAGGGGCCGAGTAGTTGTAGTATGTCGAGATCAGGTTCTCTACATGGTCCTTGAATTCGCTGTATGTCATGCCGGCGGCTTCGACGACGCCGACAGACTGGATGGAGACCCTGCAGCTGCTGTCTGCCTGAAGGTTCAGGGATATCAGGTTCTTGCCATCCGAGTAGCTGAGCAGGAAGGTGTCTCCCGGCGTCACAGGGTATTCGGAGTTTCCGATTGCCTGAAGGACTGCGTTGGCAGGGATTGTCGTTGCTGTTGCACCAGTAGTTGGAATGCCAAGCTGGGCGGTATATGAGCTGTCAATGGCTCCACCTCCGGCCTGAGCCTGGTAAAAAAGCCCGTCTGCGAAGATCATCGCCGTTGTGAACAGCAGCGTGATGAGGACGGCGAGCATTTTTCTTCTAATTGCCATAGTAGATTCACTCTCCATTCAAGTGATATTACAAATATAACTTCGATAATAGAGTGTATCCCTTCCAATGTCCACCCAAAATTTCAAATTGGGTCATGGCGTTCGGGACAGAACGACCCAAATGGGCACGTGGTCAGACACTCCGGTGAGCAGTTGCCTGTTCCATGCGAAGGGTCTGGAATCAGCGGTCTTGAGCACACCTTGGAACAGAACCCCGGCGGAGGCAAGCTCAAATGCGGCACCGTCCCTGGCTGCAGATGACACCAGAATGTTGTCATAGCACCTCCAGTGCCCATCGTAGTGGTACGAACCTGAAGGCCACAGCTCAAGGGTCGGATCCATCCAGAAGCAGTACCAGAAGCCCTGCCTGAACGATCCCGAGACCTTCAGCGGACCGGAGCTGTCTCTGGAGCGCCCCATCGAGCGGTCATCCCAGCACTCCTCGTTCATGTCCCCGCAGACCATGACCACACAGCCCGGATTGCTGCTCTGGAGAGTGGCCGCCACCTGGGAGACGACCCTTGCGGCCTCAAGCCTGTCAGATCCGGTTGCCTCAACCCCTCCCACGTTGGACTTGAAGTGGACCGCAAGGATGAAAAGCTTTCCGCTGTCCGTGTCGAACTCAACCTCCAGCACAGGTCTGAGCCCAGGTGACACCTGATGGACCCTTGCCCCTGAAATCGGGATGGAGCTCAGCACCGCGTTTTGGATGGCAAGACCGGACTCCTCTGTACAGGCATACCAATGAAAGCCCATATCAGCGATATCTGCCGAGTTTATTATGTCTTCAGCGACTTTTGAGCACTCAATTTCATTCAGAACAACAATGTAGTCACCACAATCAGGCAGATAGTGAAGGACTTTCCTGACATTTGCCAGCCGCTTCTCGTAATCGGACTGGGTCCAACCGGAGTCGGGCATGTATTCCGGATACTCCATGCCGTCAATCTCGGCGTTGAAAAGGTTCTGGACGTTCCACTGGGCTACACAGACGGTTCTTGGTCTCTCCTCAATCCCCTGCCCGTTGCATGAGGACAGAAGAACCGACAGCGAGACAACAGACGCAATAAGGATCTTTGCACTTTTTCTCTTCATGCCTACAGTTACAGAGAAAAAGCCCAAAAGATTAAGAATTTTTCACAATTTGTTGCAATAGAATAACTTGCTCAGAGGGCTTCCCTGGACTTCACCACCTTGCTTATGAGTCCGTAGGCCTTTGCCTCCTCGGCGTCAAGCCAATGGTCCCTGTCCGTGTCCTGGGACACGACCTCAAGGCTCTTGCCGGTGGCCTCTGCTATGATGGAGTTTAGCTTGGCCTTCATCTTCTCCATCTGCATGGCATGGATCTCGATCTCAGTGGCGTTTCCGCGCATCTCGCTCAGCGGCTGATGGATCAGATAGGATGAGTTCGGAAGACCTATCCTGCGCTCCGCAGGAACCGCAAGCAGAATCAGTGCGGCCGCACTGGCCACAAGGCCCATTCCAACCATGTAGACCGGACATGAGACGAATCTTGCCATGTCATAGATGGCGAAACCGGCATCCACATCCCCTCCGGGGGAGTTGATGAAGATCCAGATCGGATCGCTGCTCTCGGACT
>JAFVFA010000094.1 GCA_017475725.1 Spirochaetales bacterium | reverse complement strand
GACAAAGACGGAAACCGTCTCCATAGATGCTGGCGCTCATAGCTATTCAGAATCGTCGTATGAACATGATTCTGAACAGCACTGGCATCCCACTACCTGTGGACATGAAGTTCCCGACTCGGCGAAAGCGGATCACACATTTGATGGTGAAGCCTGTTCGGTTTGCGGTTACGTCAGGTTCGTTCTGTCAGAGGATAAAAAGCTCAGCAAGGCCGAAGATTACAACCCGACAGGTGAGTTGGTCATACCTGCCAAAATCGGTGAAACCGCTGTCATGGGTATCGATGCAAATGCCTTTGAGAACTGCACTGGCATAACATCTGTTGTCATTCCGGATAGTGTTTTCACAATCTACAATGGGGCATTTCAGGGTTGCACGAATCTCGAATCAGTAACGCTTCCTTCTAAACTTGATAAGATTTATCCGGATGCATTCCAGGGCACTGCAATCTCGTCCATTACAATACCGGCAACTGTGAAGTCTATAGAGAATAGAGTATTCAGTGGCTGCACAAAGCTGGAAGCTGTCTCATTTGAATCCGGTTCAAAGCTTGAACGTCTTGGGAATGAGGCATTCAAGGATACCGGTATTACAGCTATTGCGTTGCCTGCGTCTGTCACGAAAATAGGTACTGGCGCATTCAGTGGCTGCACAAAGCTGGAAACAGTGACGCTTCCTCCAAATATTGATGCTATTCCTATTCAAACATTCAAAGATTCCGCAATCACAGCCATCACAATACCTAAAGCTGTAACTAAAATAAATGGTTTTGCTTTCAAGAATTGTGCAAATCTTGCAACAGTCACGTTTGAAGCCGATTCAAAACTTGCGTCCATTGAGATGGAAGCATTCATGAATACCGATATTACAGCTATTACGCTGCCTGCTTCGCTCACAACGATAGCCAAGAATGCCTTCAGGGATTGTGCAAATCTGGAAACAGTCACGTTTGAATCCGGTTCCAAGCTTGATTCAATCGGGGATTATGCTTTCAGTGGCGATTCTTCGCTTGATGCATTCGACTTCCCGGAAGGGGTGACGTCCATTTCAGGCGCAGCATTCCTCGACTGTCCGAGTCTAATAGAGTTCACTCTCCCAAGCACTCTAACGACCATTGGCAATCCTGATCCGTTTGGAATCTCAGAGGGGAAGACCGAGAGGAGTGAGTCATACTTCTATTACAACGGAACATTGGCTCAATTCCAGGCCATAGAAGGTTACACGAACATCCAATACGCTGACGTACAGTGTGATGATGGTGTCTATTATCCGACAACATGACCTTCCGAACTTGAGGTATCAAAGAGGGGTTGCAGTGGGAGACCATTGCAACCCCTTGCTTTTGATTAGTGAACAGGGGAGTTTAAAGCTGATTCTTCTTGATTATCTCCATTTTTAAGAATCCTCTTGCGCCCCCGCACAGAAGAGAAATTGGGCTCCGGCAAGAAGAATACAGAGAAATTCATTGCCGCAGATGGTGAAGGCTGTCCCTGGTCGTCCCTGAAACATGTCATTTTGCGTCTGCAGGCGCAGTGAAGCCTATTCTCTCGTACTGGTCCCTTGGGGCATCGTTGTCATGCATCATGCTGAGCATGGCCTCTGCAAGGCGCTTCTGCTCCTGTGGCTTGCATGCTGTTGTGTTCTGGGTCTGATCCTCCTGAAGGTCAAAGAACAGGTCGTTGTTGAACAGCTCGTCAGGCGGGAAGCCCGGTATCTGCACGATGCTTCCGCCCTTGATCCTGAGAAGAGGGGAGCCCTTTGTGAAGCTGAAGCCCGGATGCAGGGTTGCGGTCTTCAGTATTTCCGGTGTCACCACGTTGGGATAGGAGTTTGGGATGAGCATGTAGTTGTAGTCCTCGTCCTTGAGCTCCCTTTTCGGGGATTTCATGTAGACGTAGCGTCCATCCGTGATGTTTACATGCAGCCCGTGCTGTCCGAACAGGGCATAGTCCCTGATCTTGGCGTTGTCCTTGAGTGTCCGGTACAGGGGTTTGCCCTGCATATCCTTGGGGATCTCTATGCCGAAGAAATCCAGCAGCGTTGGAGCTATGTCTATGGTCTGCGCTATCCGGTCCCTTCTTTCGCCCTTGAGGCCAAGCCTTGGATCCCAGATGAAGAACGGGATGTGGGATATCTCGTTGTAGTAGGGCATCAGCACCTTGCCCCACCAGTTGTGCTCGCCAAGGAGGAAGCCGTGGTCCGTGTTGACTATCAGCATGGTGTCCTTCCACAGGTCATGCTCGTCCATAAGGTCCAGTACCTTGCCAAGGTAGGCATCGCACATGGAGAGAAGGGCGGCGTATTCGTATCTGCAGTGCTGCACCGCCTCCTTCGACTCCCTTACCGGATGGTAACCCGGCCAGTCGAACATCGCTCCGCTGTATTCGTGCGGGTAGAGGTCCTTGTACTTCTCCGGGCTGAAGTAGGGCTCGTGCGGATCGAATGCCTCTATCTGGAGGAACCAGTTGTCCTCCTGCCAGTTGTCCTCTATGAACTGCATGCCGTTGGAGAACGTCACGGCTATGGACTGGTCCTTCTCGTCCCTCATGTAGTAGCGGTTTATGTACTCCTGCCTGCCGCAGAAGTCCTTTCTGCCGTCAAGGGTCTCGGGAAGGTCCCATCTGATGCGTCCCTTCCAGGGGTCTCCCTCCTGTCCTCTTGCAGCCTCGTAGGTGTTGTACTGGTTCTGGTAGTTGGCCCCGCCTTCCTCCCAGTAGTGCCAGTGGTCGGTGACAAGATGGGTGTAGATGCCGTGGGATTTCAGTATACCGGGCATGGAGTCGTCGTAGTTCTCGAGCGGACCCCAGGCGCGATGCAGGAAGTTGTACCTTCCCGTGTGTAGCTCCCTTCTGGCTGGCATGCATGGCAGCGATCCCGCATAGAACTGGTCGAACGTCACCGTGTGCTGGCTGAGTCTCTGGAAGTTCGGGGTCTTTGTCCAGTCACAGCCGTAAGGTTCAAGAAGATGTCGGTTCAGGGAATCGAACATCACCATGATTGCTTTCATCTTTTCCTCCGGTACCCGGGCGATGCCGTGATTGTGTCCATTATAGCGATTCCATACGGTTGTTTACATATTCTCTGGTGAAAAAACCGGCTTTCGGAGTAGAATGTGAGGCATGACCGACAACAACAGAAAGACGATCCGGTATTACGACGAGCATGCGGAGGAGTTCTCCACCGCCGCGAATACAGCGGACATGAGTCGTGACTATGAGCGTTTTCTCAAGTATGTGCCCGCGGGCGGGACCATTGTTGACATCGGCTGCGGCAACGGAAGGGATCTGAGATTCTTCTCGGAGTCCGGCTATCGCGCAAGTGGTGTGGACGCCTCCGAGACCCTTTGCAGACTTGCAGCAGAGAACTCCGGATGCCCGGTCGTGCATTGCGATGCCTTGTCATGGGTTCCCGAGACCGAATGTGATGCCATCTGGGCCAACGCATCCCTTCTGCATATGCCGCTTGAGGACATAGTCTCGTTCATCAGGACCAAGACCCGCCATCTCAAACCGGGTGGCGTTCTGTACTTCTCGATGAAGGCGGGCATAGGCGAGGGCTTTGACGAGAAGGGGCGCTTCTTCACCCCATTCTCCGAGAGCATAGTTGATTCGGTCCTTGCAGAGGGAAGGCTGAAGGTCATGGAGCGTTGGACAGAGGACGACAGCCTTGGCCGAGGCGGCTTCCATTGGGAGGCACTGATTCTGGGAAGAGCGGACTGACCGCTGCACCCGTCAGCTGTCCTGGTTGCCGAAGAACGATGTCGTGAACTCCAGAAAGCTGCTCTCGATCTCCGACAGCTGGTATTTCCTTGACCAGTAGATTGCGAAACGGCTCTGCGTGAATTCCTTCACGTCCGTCACGGGGACCTTTACCATAGTCTCCTCGTTCAGGAACCCTGTGGATACAACGAACGTCAGACCCAAACCTTTCTCTATGAACCTTGTCATCAGGAAGGTGCTGCATTCCGCCACTACATTCGGTTCGAATCCGGCGTTCCTGCATATGGAGTAGAAGCTCTTTGTCAGGGGAAGGTTCGAAGGAGGGAAGATGAACCTCTCGTTCCTAAGATCCCGGAGCCTTATGGATTTCAGCTTGGCGAAAGGATGGTCCTTGGTCATGCCTACATAGAAGGTCCTGTTCTCCGGTCCGATCATCCTGGAGCTGAGGAGCTTGTTGTCTATGGAGCCTGCAATCGATATGGCGAACCCGAAACGGTTCTCCAAG
>JAFVFA010000093.1 GCA_017475725.1 Spirochaetales bacterium | reverse complement strand
GGCAGGGAATTCGGATTGGGGGATGTCGTTTCATTCCAAGAGCTCACAGCCGGGAAGGTGAACCACACGTACAAGGTGGAGGCCTTTCTTGGCGATGCAGTGCAGAGCTTCATATTCCAGAACGTGAACACCTATGTCTTCCATAGGCCAAGGGAGGTCATGGAGAACATCAGGCGGGTTACAGAGCATATTGAGAGATACAATCCCGAGATGCTGTGCATCCACTACAGGACCACAGCATCAGGGGAAACGTTCTTCGATATGATCACATCATTCTGGAGGGTCTACAGATTCATAGACTCCGTAACCTACAACTCCTCCAGAGACCCGATTGTGGTGCGCAATGCTGGAGCCGCCTTCGGTCAGTTCCAGAGAAGTCTGAGGAATTTCGACTCATCCTTCCTCCATTACACCATAAAGGATTTCCACAACACCACAAGACGTCTCAGCAGGCTTGAGCAGGATTTCGAGAGGAACCCACTTGGGCTGTCGGAGAGCTGTGCAGAGGAGTTCTCATACATCATGTCAATGAAGGACAAGGCCCTGCTTCTGGACAGACTGGCTGCAGAGGGAAAGATCCCGGTCCGTGTCACACACAACGACACCAAGATAAACAACGTCCTGTTCAACGCCGAGACAGGAGAGGCCATCTGTGTTGTGGACCTGGACACCGTCATGCCAGGCTATGCCGGGCACGACTTCGGGGATGCGGTCAGATCGTGTGCGAACTCAATGGGATCCGCAAGCCTTGAGTTCGACAAGGTCCGCATAGACCTTGACATCTACAGGGCCTTTGCAGAGGGTTTCCTGTCAAAGACAGCTGATGTCCTTACGGACCAGGAGAAGGACTCACTTGCCGGAAGCTGCCTTGTCATGGCACTTGAGCTGGCATCAAGATACATAGATGACTATCTGACCGGGGACAGATACTTCAAGGCCAAATACCCCACCCAGAATCTGGACAGAGCAAGGAACCTGATTGCGCTTGCAAAGGACATGGACAGGAACATGGACAGGATGAAGGCCATAGTAGGAGAGATCTGAGTGCAAAGCATCCCCTTGATAGACAAGAGCCTCAAGGACAGGCTCCGCAGCCTCTGCCCGAGGATTGTGCTTGCATCACAGTCGCCCAACCGCCGGCTGACTTTGGAGGAATGCGGCATAGAGGTCATGGTCAGGTCCCAGGACATATGGGAGATATGCGGACTGACGAATCCACCTGATGTTGTGACAATGCTCTCAAAGCAGAAGATGGACAGTTATCTGAACAGCAGTCTCTTCAATCCGGATATCGTTGCGGTTGCAGCCGATACACTTGTGAGCCTGGATGGAAGGCTTCTCGGAAAGCCGAGGGACGAGGCTGAGGCCAGAGAGATGTACGCGGCTTTGTCAGGCCGCTGGCACGATGTCTATTCCGGAATGTCAGTCTACATTCCAGGCAAGAAGGGTTTCGAGGTCGTCAGCGACAGGTCCAGAGTCAGGTTCACAGAGCTCACGGAATCCATTGTGGACTGGTACATCTCAACAGGGGACTACAAAGGAGCTGCAGGTGGATACAGGATCCAGCGAAACGGCTACAGGCTGATAGAGGAGATTGAAGGGAGCTTCTCCAACGTGATAGGGATACCGCTTGAGAGGCTTGCGGAGATTCTAGGACGGTAGTCAGACAAAGAACTCAAGCACAAAGACCACAACGCAGCATGCAGCGGAGACTGTGATCATGTTCGCACCTATCCAGGCAAGGACTATTCCGGCGACCAGCGCAACGGCACCAGCCAACGGACTGGCCGTGGCGTTCACTATTGCAGGGAAAGTCATGACCGACAAGGTCACGTAAGGGACATAATGGAAGAATGATCTCAGGAACCTGTTCCTGATCGGACGCCTGAGAACCAGAAGAGGAAGTATCCTTATGACGGCAGTGATCAGGCACATGCCGACTATGTAGACATATGCGTTCATTCACTTCCCTCCTTTGTTTCCCCGTCCTTCAGGGGAAAGGCCATTGCAAGAACCGAGGCTATGATCACAGTCAGGATCACCGACCTGGTGCCCTCTGACAGCTCCCCGACATACGGTAGCCTGAAAGCAAGATAACTTAGCATAAAACAGACAGGTATTGCAAAAAGAAGCACCCTATCCTTCTTTGCAGGGGGAACAAAGGAAGCTATGAACATTCCGTACAGGGCAACGCTCAAGGCACTTACCAGCCTGGCAGGCAGTATGTTCCCCGCAATGATCCCCAATGCCGTCCCTATGGACCAGGCGGGGACAGCGACCGCAATTGCGCCGTAGTTGACGAATGGGTTGAGCGGTGCGTCCAGAGAGATGGAGAGGCTGAATATCTCATCCGTTATGTAGAAGCCCACGCCGAACCGGTGAATCAGCGGAGTGTCCTCGCTGAATCTCTGTCCCAGGGCGCAGCTCATCAGAAGGTACCTTCCATTGGCCACCAGCGTCACAAGGAAGAGCTCTACAAGAGAGGCGCCAGCACCTATGAGGGAGAACATTGCATATTCACCTGCGGAGGCACTGTTCAGAAGGCTTGCAAGGAAACCCTGGAAGGGTGTGAGACCGACGGCCTTGGCTGCAATGCCCAAGGAGAAGGATACTGCAAAATAGCCCAGGGCAATTGGTATGCCTGCCCTGATTCCGATCCTGAATGCCTCTCTGTTCGTCACTGCTGAACCCTCACACTGTTGTCAGTGTGTATATTTATACAAAAATCAGAGAATTGTACACTGCTTTTCGGATAAAACTTTCAAAACTTATGCTAGACTTCCAGAACTGCCGCCCCTTCAGACAGCTTCCTGCGTGTGGCGAATCTCATTGTCACGTAGCATGACAGACCACCTATCACATCCGATATGGGCTCTGCAGCGAAGACCCCGTAGACCCCAAGCCCGAAGAGATGAGGCAGAATCAGGACAAGCGGTATGACCAGTATGGCCTTTCTGAAAAGGGAGAAGAACAGAGCATGCTTCGCCATTCCAAGGGAGGTGAAAGCGCCCTGCCCAACGGACTGGAAAGCCATGAAGAACTGGAGAGAGAAGAATATCCTTATGCTTATGACACTGCATTCAATGACATTCCGGTCCTCTGTGAAGAGACCTGCAAGGGAAGCTGGGAATCTCATCAGGATGGCCCATGTCAGTATGTAGTACACAAGCAGGATGGAGAGCATTATGTTGATTGTGGACTTGGTGCGGTCGAATCTTCTGGCTCCGTAGTTATAGCTCATGATAGGCTTCGATGCTCCCGCAACCCCATGGACGAATGCGAAGAGAACCTCTCTGAGGGAAGCCATGACGGTCATAGCCCCAACCCAGGCATCGCCTCCCATTCTGGAGAGCATCCCGTTGCAGGCCATGGAGACCGCGCTGTTTGTCAATGCGAAGCAGAACTCCGTGACTCCCAGGGACATTATCTTCCTTATTGTGGGGAAATCGACCTTGAAGCCACTGAACGAGAGTCTGACCTTGGCACGTCTTCCCATCAGGAACAGCAGAACCCAGGCTGCGCTCACGAACTGAGCTATGACAGTGGCCAGGGCGGCGCCTCTGACACCCATGCCGAATGTGAAGATGAACAGTGGGTCCAGCAGTATGTTTATGACTGCCCCTATGAGGACCGTCATCATGCCCGTCTTCGCTGCTCCCTGAGCGTTGATGTACGGATTGAGTCCCACTGAGACCATCACGAACACGGTGCCTATCAGGTAGACATCCAGATAGTCATCTGCGAACGGGAAGGTCTCAGCGGAGGCACCGATCAGCCATAGAATCCGTCCCTTCAGGAGATAGGACACTGCTGTGAGGACAAGCCCCACCGAGATAAGCATGAAGGCGGCATTTGAAAGGTACTTCGAGGCCAGGTCGTTGCGGCCTTTCCCTCTTGCTATCGCGAACAGCGGAGCCCCTCCGTTCCCGAAGAGGTTCTGGAAAGCCGTGATTATTGTGATTATCGGGAAGGCAAGGCCTACACCCGTCAGAGCTGAGGCTCCGGCATCGGGGATATGCCCCAGATAGATTCTGTCCACAATACTGTACAGGGCATTTATGAGAACAGCTGCAGTCATTGGGATTGCCATCCTAACAATATTCTGGAGGATGCTCCCCTGCGTGAAATCACTCTTGTCTGTTGAAGTACGGGACATCATTATAAAGACCTTAAAAAAGACCGCATCGCAAGACGCGGCCTTTTTGCCATTCGGTTCGAACTCTCAGCAGAAGTCGGCAGCTATAGCTTCCGCAATGCCTTTGAGGTCCTCAAGGTTTGAATCCTTGACGGAGGATTTAAGGGTGGATGTCTGCTCAATGACCGTCATGTTCTTCATTGATGAGACAATCTCCCTCATCAGCTTTCCGCTTGCTGGCGCCCAGGAGCCGTTCTCCACAATGGCCACCTTACGGTTCTGGAGATTGTGTGCCTTGATGTCACTCAGGGCGATCTCCATGTTCACGAACATACCCATGTTGTATGTGGTTGCAGCGAACACAAGATGGCTGCATCTGAAAGCCTCTGAGACTATCACGGACGGGTGGACCGTGGACACATCATAGACTGCAATGTCACGGACTCCCCTCTGGGCCAGCTCATTGGCAAGGATATCCGCGGCGTTCGCGGTGTCTCCGTATACGGATGCATACGCGATCATCACAGCCTTGTCCTCTGGGGTGTAGCTGGACCACTTGGAGTACTTGTCGATGAACCACCCCAGGTTCTCTCTCCAGATTGGACCGTGCAGAGGACAGATCATCCGGATGTCCAGGTTGGAAGCCTTCTTCAGAAGGTTCTGGACCTGGACCCCGTACTTTCCGACGATGTTCGTGTAGTATCTTCTTGCATCATCCAGCCAGTCAGACTCGAAGTCATACTCGTCCGCGAAGATGTTGCCGTTCAGGGCACCGAAGGTTCCGAAGGCATCCGCGGAGAACAGGACCTTGTCCTTTGTGTCGTATGTGACCATTACCTCCGGCCAATGGACCATGGGGGCTGTGACGAAGGCGAATGTATGCCTTCCCGTCTCAAGGGTGTCACCTTCCTTGACCGCACGGCAGTTCTCCACAGTCTTTGCATCGAAGAACTGAGCAAGCATGTCCAGGGCCTTCTGCGTGGCGACCACGGTGGTCTCCGGATGCCTGAGTCTGAGCTCCTGCAGAGTTGCGGCATGGTCAGGTTCGACATGGTTCACAATCACATAGTCAAGAGGTCTTCCGGCAAGAAGATGCTCGATGTTCTCGAAGAACACCTGCGACACGGACCTGTCAACCGTGTCCAGAAGGACCGTCTTCTCATCCATGACGATGTATGAGTTGTATGAGACCCCTCTAGGAATGGGGAAGACGTTCTCGAACAGAGCCAGACGTCTGTCACTTGATCCTATGAAATGGATGTCATCGGTAACTACCCTTGTACAGTACATTCATTCACCTCGGCAATCAATAGTTCTCTGCGTTCACTTCGAAGTATGACCTTGGATGTGCGCAGACCGGGCAGAGCTCAGGAGCCTTTGTCCCGACGATGATGTGGCCGCAGTTCCTGCACTTCCAGACCTTGACCTCGCTCTTCTCGAAGACCTTTGCAGTCTCAACGTTCTCAAGCAGAGCTCTGTAGCGCTCCTCATGATGCTTCTCTATTGCACCGACCATGCGGAACTT
>JAFVFA010000092.1 GCA_017475725.1 Spirochaetales bacterium | reverse complement strand
TGATGACCGATGTTGCCTCTGTTCCGCACTCAAGTGTGGTGACAGAAGCTGAAGCGCTGAAGCTTCTCGTGATGTAGGAGTCAACAAGGGCAGTGACCTCTTCCTTGATTCCCATCGGATCCCAATCGTCAGAACCCTTGAGCAGGTTGTAGACGTTGTAGATGACGGTTCCGTCTTCCTTGACAAGCTTCCAGTTCTTCAGAAGCTCTGTGCCTGTGATGTCCACAGCAGGTCTGTCACTGTGAAGCTCTGACATCTGCAGAGGCTTTCCGTTCCTTGTGACGTTGGAGACGTAGGCTCTGAATGTGTCGCTGTTGACATCGGAGAAGCCGAATGTGACAGGGATTGTGTAGTTGTCAACATAGTTGCAGTCAATGAGCACGAACTGTCCGCCGCCCTTTGACAGATACTGGTACGGGTTGGATGCAACGTTGTTCAGTGTTGACAGGAACTGGCAGTTGAGCAGTGTGACGCCGCTTGATCCGCCCCATGGCTTTGTGCCCCAGAACTCGAAGTCGCAGTTCAGGTAGACTGCCTGGGATGATCCGTTGAGAGAGTCATCTGTGCTCTCGAAGTGGCAGTCAACATAGAGGGCTCTCTTGCTGTTGTTGAAAGGCATCATGTTCAGACGGCTGATGAAGTTGCAGTTCTCTGCGTAGAGCTTGTCCCCGTTGTAGGAGGCCAGCTGGCACTGTGTGATGTTGCCTGCATTCCTTGCCTCTCTGCTGAGAGTGGGATCCAGAGGATACACAAGGTCAATGTTGCAGTATCCGCCGAATGTGATGTTCCTGAGCTGGAGGCCGTTGCCTGAGACGTTGAGCATTGTCGGGTTTCCGCCGTCATATCCGATGTTGTGTCCGAAGTTCATTGCAATGACTACGTTCTCAGGATTGTTCGTCAGACCTGTCATGTGCAGGTTTGCGCAGTTGATTGTGACCTGAAATGCACTTGTTGTGGACTCTGCATCCGGATCATGTGTCCAGTAGACATATGGGGCAATCCACAGGTTCATCGGCTCTTCCTCTGTGCCTGCGTTGAGGGCTGCAACGGCCTTCTTGAAGTCGTTGAAGATGAAGCTCTTCTCTCCGATCTGCTCGTCTGTGAGTCTTCCATCAAGGTAGAAGTTGTGAGCGTCGAGAGTGATCTCCTTCTCTCCCCATGTCAGAGTTGCACCATCACCGGAGAGTGCATATGGCTCATCCGGAGCATATGTCCGCTCTTTGATTGTGTTCGGTTCCGGGTCCGGTGTGACCGGGGTGTCCGGGGTGACCGGATTGTTCTGTTCTTTAGGGTCATTGTTGCAGACCACAAACAGCATCAGAACTGCAAGGGCAATGACCAGAACACTGAATAGTTTCTTCATAAGAAATCCTCCCTAGTTCGGTTTTTCCAGAAATTCGGACAATTCCGATTTCTATAGAAAATTCTAGCAAAACGAATCTGAAGGATTCTTTGATGTTTCGTGAATAAAGATTTGTGGCTACTGACTATTCCTGACCTTTGTCGGGGAGATTCCCTTGATCTTCTTGAACACCCTTGAGAAGTAGGAGCTGTCATGGAAACCCGATCTTCTGGATACCTCGGAGATGGGGATTCCGGTGTTCTTCAGAAGGTTGCTGCCATAGTCCATCCTGAGGGCTATCAGATAATCCCATGGAGACATCCCGAGTTCCTTCTTGAAGATGTTCGTCAGATAATCCTCGCTTACATGGACCTCTGAGGCTATCTGCCATCTGCTTATCTGATCAAGCGCATGCCTGTCCAGGAAGGCCTGCGCCTTCTTCACTATGGCTCCTGTGAGGGGAGGTAGTATCGAGGCCTGGTATGAGACCACAAGGATGCGGAAGAAGCAGTTCTCGTCATCCATGAAGCAGCTGTTGTACAGGATTATGTTCGGTGTCTCAGAGATCGAGTCCACAATGTCCACATCGATCTTGTCCGAAAACACCACGATGGGCGTGTTCTGGTGGGTGTTCCTTCTGAGGTTCTCCACCGAACTTCTGAGGGTTTCCGCGGATATCCCGGCCAGATGCAGAATGATCGTTGATATGCAGGACTCAGATATGAGCTTGGGAGCCTCCTCCATTGTGCAGTGTATGGCCTTTCTCCTGTTGATCCTCTCTGTGAAGGTGGTAGAGAAGTCACCGATGTACATGATGTTGTACTCTGTGCTGTCTATCGACAGATGCAGGGCGGCTGACAGGGAGGAGGCCTTCGCCTTTCCTATGCATATGACAGGCAGAGTCGACAGTATCTGGCTGTCCTCTATCTCGTGTAAGAAATCAGCCCTTCTGAGATCATGTCCATCTATATTGATGTAAAGGATGCAGCCGTTGTCTCTTATGTAGCTTTGCATGCTGTTCTGGACAAGGTCCTCAGCAGTCTCCAGAAGGATGGTCCTGAGTCTTGCAGGTGGATTCTCCGGTATGCCTCCTATACATAGCATTGTGTTGGGTTCCTGATACTGGACGGCCTGGTTCGCAACGTTCGGATACGGTATGAAGGCGGTGAAGCTGTCCCCTTCATTGGTAAGGGTTCCGCTATGCGCCATGAAGATGGCTCTGGCAAAGAGAATGGTCTCAGTGATCTCCTCCGTGCCTCTGTGATCCAGGTTGCAGTTACCCCCACCCATGACCGATATGCTGACACCGGTGGTGCCCTCACTGACAGTGAGCTCTGGCTTTCCTTTACAGAGCAAGATTGCCTTATTGATTGCCTGAATTGCTTTGATTATCAGTTTTTCATCTATATTAAGCATCGGTAAGGCAATGTTTTTGAACTTTGGGTCGAGCTTTGCAAGGGGCTCCGAAAGGGATGTCGTAGTCAGTGAAAGGTCGATGTTGCCTGCAGTGATCAGAACCGAGTCGAGAATGTCCTGGGCTGATTTGACCTTGTCTGACATCAGACTCCTCTGCGCATCTGTGGCAGCCATTGACCTGACCATGCCTTCAAGTTCCTTCAACGGTTCCTTGACCTTGCTTCCCACCTTCTCGAAGAATGAGACGCGTTTCTGCTCTGCATCCTCAAGTGCCTGCTTTGCCCTGTTGGTCTCCTCAAGAAGCAGACAGTTCTTCACTATGCTGGAGACGCAACTCCGGATCTCCTCGCATGTGGATCCATCATAGCTTTCGGTATGGATCACCAGATAGCCGAACACCTCGTTCTCGGTGAACAGCGGCTCCATGATGTATACGCCAGGCTCAAGACCGTCCATCTTGGAGTGTGGGAGAATCAAGGAGGAGGGGAAGGTCTCTTCCCTGTCGTCCCCGACTCTTGTCGAATCGGATCCGAAGAATGAGGATGTTCCGTCCTTGTTGAAAAGGACCAGGTCTGCGCCTTGTATTCCGATATCCTTAAGCTTGTGCCTGAGTATGGAGTTAATGATCCTCGGCGAGTTTGCCCTGAACAGATCGTACCTCAGCGTATTGATCTTGGCGGTGTACTGCATGCGGTTGTAATCGTCCATGAACACCTTGTGTCCTCTGTATTCCACAACAACAATGAGGGCGTTCTGATTGAACCTTATACGTTTTTCCACATCGAAGAATGGCTGTGCGGATATCATCTGAATAAGAGTCGTTACAGGAAGAATGTCATCTATGCACGTTAGAAGCTCAGTGACCAGATTGCTGACATCCGATTCCGTGCCTGACTGCAAGGCCCCTCTGATCTTCTCCGAGAGGTCGCATGCCGGAATCCCCGTCATGTTGGATATGTGGTTGTAGAGTTCGTCTTCAGTCCTGAATATCCTGATATCATCGGTGACGCCGCAGCCGCAGCTCCGTCTGAAAATCGGAATGGTCTTGATCGTCACATCCTGGTGGCTTGTGCCCGTCTCCAATATCTCTCTGAGCTTTCTGATGGCTGACAGTCCGATCTCCTGGAATGGGGTCCTGACCGTTGTGCAGGGGATTCCGAGAAGCCTGGCTTCCGGAGTGTCGTTGAAGCCGCAGATCCTGACATCCTGAGGGATGCCTATGCCCATAGAGAGAAGCTCCCTGCCTGCCTGGAGCATCATCAGGTCACTGGAGCAGATCAGGGTGTCGAAGTCCACACCCGGCATCAGGTGCCTGTCTATCACAAGCTGTCTTATGGCCGCTGTGCCCGAGTCCCATGGGAACGGATCTGAGACTATGAGTGGGTCGAACTCTATGCCATGTTCATCCAAGGCGTCCCTGTAGGCCTGGAATCTCTCCTGTGCGGAGCTGTGGTTCTCAGGACCTCTGATGAAGGCTATCCTGCGGGAGTTGTGCTCCTCTATGCAATGTTGGACAACCCTGACCATTCCGCTGTAGGCTTCAAACGTTATGTCCGTGCATTCGGGTTCGATGCTGTTCTTGCCGGAGATGGTCACATGTGGGATGTCCTTGATTGCCTTGAACCTCTGTGTCACAGCATCGGCGTCAAGGGGATTCGTCATGGATGATGTCCAGACTATGGCCGCGTCTATGTTCATCGGAGTGACGTAGCTGTAGATGCTGTTACGAAGATACTCGAAGTCGGTCGCGTTGTTGTAGCGTCCTCCTGGGAAGACGAACAGTCGGTCCTTGCCGGTCCTCGGAAACTGTGAGGCGACGGCTGGCCAGAGGTGAGTTGCGGAGCCTTTGTCTATCTCTGCTAATGCCAACGCGATATTCATGGAATAATTATAGGTTTGTCAGTTTGTACGATTCACGAGAGAACTAGGATTATTCCGTGATAAACAAAGGCCGTCGCTCGTTCCGACTCCCTTCTCCAAGAATAAAAAAAGCACACGGACCATGATTTGTCCATGTGCTTTTTCTTAGCGGCATACGGGAGTCGACGCTCCGCTACCCCGCCTTCGCTGAAAACGCTCCACCGGAGCCTTTTCCCGGCCAAAGGCCGTCGCTCGTTCCGACTCCCTTTTTCCAGAAATAAAAAAACACACGGATCATAAGATGACCCATGTGTTTTTCTCAGCGGCATACGGGAGTCGGACCCGCCTCACAAGCTTGGGAAGCTCGCGCACTACCGATGTGC
>JAFVFA010000091.1 GCA_017475725.1 Spirochaetales bacterium | reverse complement strand
GTATTTCTGGCCCACTATCTGCAAGGTGAACGCCACACCACTGGACATGATGCCGCAGTAAAGGATAGGGACAGCGGCGGATAAAAGCTGTGACATTGTGGGTGTCTCCGCCACAAAGGCGACGGCTGTGGTCAGGACCGCGGCAGTCGCGAACTGGACTGCGGATATCCCTATCGGGTCACCGTATTCGGTGTAGCGGTCTGCGCAAAGGATGTGGAAGCAGTAGAAGACCGCACAGACAGCGATGTAGGCATCGCCCTGCTCCAGGCTGAAGCCGTCCTTGATGCAGAGAAGATACATCCCGGCCACACCTGTGGCCACCGCGAACCAGACGAGCCAGGGACTTCTCCTCCTGAACAGGATCAGATTGAAAACAGGAACCAGCAGCATGTACATGGCGGTTATGAAGCCAGCCTTCCCCGCACTGGTGTGGACAAGCCCCACCTGCTGCAGCGTACTTGCCATGGAGAGTATGACTCCGCAGAGAACACCCCCTATCAGGGTGTCCCGTTTTCTTCGTTCCCTTCTGCCAGGTTCAACCCGTTTGGGAGACAGGACGAAGACAATGCCGACGAAGACCGCCGCAAGTATGGATCTGGCCGCTGTGAACGTATAGGGGCCTATCTGCTCCATGCCAACCCTCTGGGCAACGAAGGCAAGGCCCCAGATAAGGGCCGCAAGCAGAAGCAGGGCACTTCCCAGAAGATGTGTGCGCTTCATCTCTCACTTCTTGTTCCAGAAGCCGGCATGGACCTCTTCAACGGCATAGCCTATCTCCGGGAATGGTCCAAGGACCTCAATGGGCTTCTGTCCGGCAGCCAGGATGGTTCTGCAGGAGATGTTGAAAGTAGGGTTCTTGTCGTCCGAACCGGTCATCTCAAGGAGCTTCTCCTCAGTAACCCCATAGACAATCCTTCCGATATTGGCCCAGTAAATGGCACCAGTACACATACAGCAGGGTTCGAAGGTGGTGTAGAGTGTGCATTTCCAGAGATACTCTTTGCTGAAGCTTTGGCTTGCGCGTGAGGCAAGCATCCTCTCCGCATGGGCTGTTGCATCGTGGAGATCCCGCTCCGCATTGCCCTGCTCCATGACTATGTCCCCATTCTCATCAACAAGGACGGCTCCAAAAGGGGTGTTGCCGTTTGCCCTGGCCTTCCTTGCCACCTCATTGGCTGCAAGCAGATATTTCAAGTGGTCCATGGTGTTCCTCCAGTATCAATTTCAATATTACAGGAATACTCGGTTTTGTAGAATCCCACCCATATCACCTTATTTCAAATATTGTTTGACACCAAAATGAAATGGGGCGTATACTGAATGAAAATGAACAAAGAATTCAAACATTTGTTCATTGAACCTAGCACACTTAATGGAGTTGCAAATGACGGGACTTGAGAAAAGAATGTCAAAGCTGTTCGCGAACAGGGGAAAACTGTTCGTTGCCGCCTTCGACCATCCGCAGATCTACGGGATAATGCAGGGCCTTGAGGACACACCTTCCCTTGTGGCCTCCCTCAGAACAAGTGAGCTGGATGGCTTCATACTGAATCCCGGCATGGTCAGCCACATAAGGACACAGGACTTCAGGAACAAGCTCCTGATTCTGAGAGCCTCAGTCGGAGGCACGATGCTGACATGGGACTCCTATGATGGGAACTATCACCAGAGCATAGCTAGCGCAGAGCATGCAGCGGCACTCGATGCCGACGCAGCCCTCTTCATGTTCGTCCTTGGAGGAACAAGGGACAAGGACTCGGAGCTGGAGCTCTCAAGGGTCTGCGAGCAGTACCACAGGCTCGGCATCCCTGTCATCGCCGAGGTCCTGAACGCCAACTACGAGAAGAACAATGAAACCGACTTCATAGCATCCGGAGCAAGGATAGCCGCTGAGCTTGGAGCAGATGTCATAAAGGCCTTCTACTGCAAGGACTTCGAGAAGGTCACCTCTCAGTGTCCGGTTCCGGTCATACTTGCCGGCGGCCCGAAGGAGGCGGACATAACAGATGTCGTGAAGGAGGTTGTATCGAAGGGGGCCAAGGGACTGGCCTTCGGAAGGAACCTCTTCCAGTCCGAAGATATCAAGGCTCTTGTGAAGGACCTTGACCGTGCACTGAGGAAATAATGTTCGAGGATCTGAACCTTTTGTACAAGATCGCCACCCTCTACTATGAGAGCGGCTACACGCAGGATGAGATTTCAAAGAAGGTCATAATGTCCAGGCCCATGATCTCCAGGGCTCTGGACAAGGCAAGACAGATCGGGATAGTCAAGATCTCGGTCGTCCCACCCTCGGACTTCGCGGAATTGTCATCATCCATAGCCAAGGGGCTGGGAATAAGGGACGTCATCGTTGCACCTTCGATCAATGCGACCGGGAATGACGGCCAGGACAGACTGAACGATGTCACGGAGGCCGCCGCCAGATTCCTGGAGAGAGAGGTCTCCGGAGGCATGAACATAGGTCTCGGCTGGGGCAACACTGTGTACGAGACCTCCCTCAAGCTCAGGAAGAAGCCCTTCATTGAGAAGAACAAGCCAAGGGTCACACCGCTTGTGGGGAACATCGGAGACACACATTCCGAGTACCAGTGCAGCGTCATAGTCAACAAGGCCGCAGACATGCTGAACGCAACGGCATACTACTACAACATCTCGATGCTTGAGCCGTACACCCCTGAGCAGATCGCCTATTTCAAGAGCAGATACAGCGAGATCTATGACATGTGGGACCATCTGGACATGGCAGTGATAGGACTTGGAGCATACACGGAGAAGAGCCTCGTCACATATCCGCTGAGTGAATACTCGCAGGAGTACAGGGACAGTCTCAAGAGGAACAATCTGATCGGCGATGTCGTAGGATACTTCTTCAACGAGCAGGGGATCATAGCCCGGAACTGGGCGGAGACCCTGTCCAGAATACCCGTCAACAGCATCAGCTCGGCAAAGAGGATCGTCTGTGTGTGCTGCGGGACGGAGAAGATCAGGTCAATCAGGACCGCTGCGAAACTGGAGCTGTTCAACACACTCATCACCGACTACAAGACAGCCTTGGAGCTGAAGGAGAGCCTATGAAATGTCTAATGTTTGAGGAAATCGGGAAGTTGGCGCCCAGCGAGATCCCGGAGCCCACATATCCGGTATGGATAAGGGTCGAGGCAACAGGTATATGCGGCACAGACCTCAAATCGGTCTATGTCGGCCACAGGTACTTCAAGCCGCCGACGGTTCTGGGCCATGAGTTCTACGGCCAGATCTGCAAGGCACCTGAAGGCTACCCCCTCAAGAACGGCACATGGGTCGTTGCAGCCCCATACTACGAATGCGGTGAGTGCTCGTTCTGCAAGGCAGGTAAAGGAGATCTCTGCGAGAACAAGAACTATGTGGAGGCCGGAAGCTTCGCGGAATACGTGGGAGTGCCCCTTGACTATGCCGATGGGCTCTTCGTGCTGCCGGAGAGGCAGAACACAGCCGACTACGACGTCTATGCGCTGACGGAACCCCTTGCCTGCGTAATCAACGGGACATCCAGACTTGAGACAATCCCTGGCTACAGCAAGGTTCTGATAGTCGGTGGCGGCCCCATGGGTGCTCTTTTCGCACTGTACTATGCAAGCAAGGGCATCGATGCTGCAATCGTTGAGCCGAACGAGGAAAGAGCTGCAAGGCTCAGATCCTGGGGCATCCAAACGGTCAGGCAGGACCAGGTCCAGAAGGGCGAATATGACAACGTGGTCATCGCGGTCAACATCTCTAGGCTTGTCTCTGACTATCTGCCTCTTGTCCGCCATGGAGGTACCCTTCTGGTGTTCAGCGGACTTCCTAAGGGGGAGTCACTGGACATAGATGCAGGGATAGTCCACTACAGCGAGGTGTCCGTCAAGGGATGCAGCGGATTCGGACTCCAGAATTTCAGGGAGGCGTTCTCCGTCATCAGGTCGAACGAGGCGCTGTTCAGGCAGCTGATAACGAACAGGTTCGACTTCGAGCATGGGCAGGAGGCGTTCGACATGCTGAAGGCCGGAAAGGCGTTCAAGATCCTGATCGGAAAGGACCTGAAGGACTGAGAAAGAGATGAAGGCACTGTTCGTCCCGAATCCGGGTTTCCACCTCAGCGAGAGATCAGAGGACCTTATCCAGGTTCTGAGGGACATGGATGAGGTCATCACCACACCGAAGATGGCGCGTGCATGCCGTGAGAATGTCATCACGGCATCAGGCTTCGAACCTCGTGGCACAGGTTATGTCCAGGACATAGCCGACATGGTTGCGCATGCCCTTCAGAGCGGTGTTGACCTCTTCATCACAGCAGGTGGGGACGGGACTGCAAGCTATGTGGCCTCCAGTGCCATAATGCTTCAGAAAGAAGGTTCGCAACCCATCAGGATCCTTTCCTACCCGGCGGGGACGGAGAACATCGGGCCCATTGTCCACAAGCTCAACAACGTCAAAACCAATGGCATAGATGGCATGAAAGAGGTCAAATTGGATGCAATCGAGGTCTCTTCAGGCAATCGAATCCTTGGCTATGGTTTCAATGATGTGATCATAGGGAACACATACCTCGGAACTCTTGACGGCAATGTGGTCAATCTGGATGCAAAGGCCCTTGCCCTTGAGGGAAGGAAGCAGAGAGCCCTTGTCTCCCATGACATCGTCACGGATCGCTTCAGGGTGGAGCTGAACGGGACTGACATGGACATGCGCCGGGGCATATTGCAGATATGCGCATCCCCGCTCCAGTTCATGGAGAAGGTCCCGCATGTGGTCATGGGCGGACTGATGTACGGGCTGGACCGCGAGCATGCAGCCACCCTGGCTCTGCTGGACAGGAATCTTACGGATACGGAGCAGTCCAACTGGGACCTGCACTCCATAACGAACACAACGCATCTGTGCTTCGACGAGAACGACACCTTGAAGCTCTCCGGCTTCACGGAGAATGCGCAGATAATCATAGACGGCAATCCGTTCGCAAGGACAGAGGATGAGGTGACTCTGCGGTTGAGGCCATGGGCTGTGACGGCACTGTGGGCTGAGGATTGAAGGAAAACATAGGGAAAGAGGGATGAAATCACAGACAAAGGAGATCAGAGCAAGCATACACAGGGTCCGGATATTCGGGCGTGTCTATGAGCGCGAACAGGTCACAGCGGCGGTTGTGCTGATGGCACCGGTTCTTTTCGCGGTGTTCATGCTGTTCATACTTCCGGTAGTGCAGGTCGTCGTGTACAGCTTCACCAACATGACCACAAGCCAGAGGGGAACGTTCGTCGGAATCGAGAACTACAAGTACATCCTCTCCGATTCGAAGTTCTTCCAGTCGATCAGGAACACGGTTCTGTTCGCGGTCCTGAAGCTTGTATTCGACACCGGACTGGCTCTTGCGATAGCCCTGATGCTTGACAGCAACATACCGCTGAGGAAGTTCCTCAGGAGCACGTACTTCGCACCTGTTGTCGTCCCGGTCGTCGCGTCATCGCTGATCTGGATCTGGTTCTTCGACCCTGACGTAGGACCTCTGAACATGATTCTCGAGGCCCTTGGCCTTCAGCCCCTGCTCTGGCTCAACGGAAAGGGCACGGCCCTGATATCCATCCTGATCTTCTCCGTCTGGAAGGGAATCGGCTACAACGTCATGCTCTTCCTGACGGGACTTCAGAACATCCCGGACTCCTACATAGAGGCATCCAAGGTCGATGGTGCCTCATGGTGGCAGTCCCTTGTGAAGATCAAGCTCCCCCTTCTCAGGCCCATCACCAACTTCATAGTGATGATTGGAATCATCAACACCTTCAAGGTGTTCGCCGAGATAGACGTCATGACACCTACAGGTGGCCCCGGCTACTCAACGGCCATGATAGTCACATACATCTACAACCAGGCATTCGGCAGAGGCAAGATGGGTCGCGCATGCGCCTCATCCATCATCCTCTTCCTCATAATATTCGTTCTGACCCAGATCCAGAGCAGAATGAACGCCAGCAAGACGGTTGATTACGAGTGAGGTGCCGGCATGAAGACAAAGAAGAAGTACAACATACCGGTTTTCATAATCCTGATGCTTGGAGCAGTCGCGATGGTCTTCCCGTTCGTGTGGATGATTCTGTCATCGTTCAAGACCACCACTGACATCTACACCTATCCGCCCAAGTGGCTCCCCTCCACCTTCAACTGGAAGAACTACAAGGCGGTCTTCGACATGATCCCGTTCGGAAGGTACTACATCAACAGCATCTACACATCGCTGATGCAGACGTTCATACAGATAGCCCTCTCCATCTTCGGAGCCTATGCAATAGTATTCCTGGACTTCCCCGGAAGAAGGTTTCTGGTGAATCTGATCAGAAGCACGATGTTCGTGCCGATGGTCGTCACCCTAATCCCCATGTATCTGATAATGAACGGCCTTCAGGACACCTATGCAGGCATAATCCTGCCGCAGGTCTTCTCCGCCTTCACGATCTTCCTGATCACATCATTCTTCGATTCCATACCGAAGGACCTCTGTGACTCCGCAAAGCTCGATGGCTGCGGATACTTCAGGATCATGTTCAATGTGGTGATACCAAACGCGAAGAGCGCCATCTCAACCGCCTCCATGTTCGCCTTCCTCGGGCACTGGAAGAGCTACACATGGCCGCTCATCATAACTAACAAGGAGAAATACAGGACCCTGCCGATAGGAATGAAGTACCTTGTGGCCGAGTCCTCAAAGGAGTATCAGGTGATGATGGCCGCAGCCGTCATGGCCATACTCCCGGTTCTGGTGCTGTTTGTCATCTTCGAGAAGCAGCTTGTCAAGTCCATAACCCTGACGGGGATGAAATCATAAAAAAGGAGACTTAGAATGAAGAGGTTTTTGATTGTCACAATCGTAATGGCTCTCTGCTTGTTCGCTTCCTGCAGCAAGGGAGAGACATCAAGCTCAACGCAGACCACCACAACTGCAGCAGCGCCGGCTGCCACGACAACGACTGCAGCTGCAACTGCAACGCCAACGGCAACCGCACCGCAGGAACCCCCCAAGGAGACAGCCCCTGCAGCAGTCGAGACTCCGTCTTCGGCCCCAGCCCCAGTTGAGGAGGTCAAGGAGCTTGCCCCAGCCAACCTCAAGGTCTGGTACTCCATAAGCGGAGCGAACGGACAGTTCTTCGAGAGCCAGGTCAAGGAGTTCATGCAGAAGAACCCGCAGATCGGCATCGAGCTCACATATACGGGAAGCTATGCCGACAGTGCGACCAAGATCTCCGCGGCCAAGCTGGCAGGCAACTCCCCTGACATAATCATCACATCGGCATCCCAGCTCTACACTGGAGAGGACGAGGACTTCCGCATAGAGACCGATGTCCTTGACGCCGATTTCAACCTCTCCGATGTCCGTCCTGGAGTCATGGAGTATGCAAAGTTCAGAGGCCGCCTCGCAGCTGTGCCTTTCAGCATCTCGACCCAGGTCATCTACTATAACAAGGACCTTGTCGACAAGGCCGGACTTGACCTTGAGGCCAATCCCCCGAAGACATGGGAGGAGTTCCTGGAAGTTGCCAAGACCGTTCAGGCCATCTGCACAAAGGGCACATTCGGGTTCGACACATCGGACTCCAAGTGGCTTGTGAAGAGCATGCTGTACCAGAACGGCAATGACATAGTCAGCATCTCCGATGACGGAAAGATCACCCCGCTGTTCGCCGAGGACTCCGGAATAGAGGTCGCACAGTTCTGGAAGAGGATGATAGACGAGAAGATCATGGCCAAGAGCCAGCATGACAATGCAGAGAACAAGTTCCTTGCAGGAAAGCTCGTGTTCATAGCTGCCACAAGCAACAGGATCTCCAAGTGGGCTGAGAGCGTCCAGTTCAACATCGGCGCCATCGAGATGCCGTACTTTGACGAGCCATGCGTCGCCCTGGGCGGAAGCACAGCCACAATCATGACAGCGGACAAGACCAAGCATGATGCCTCTTGGGCTCTGCTGAAGTTCCTGCTTGACACCGAGCACCAGACGGCCTACGCGCTGACCACAGGCTACCTTCCGATCAGACAGAGCTCAGTCGAGCTTGATGATGTAAAGTCATACATGGCAAAGAGCGACCTCTACGCCACTGCCATCGCCCAGCTTGACTATGCCACCGCATACACGCATTTCGGCGAGATGGGAAGTATGGACACCTACCTCACCTTCGCCCTCGATGACATAGAGAACGGCACAGACCCGAAGAGAGCCTTCCAGGAGGCGCAGGAGAGCCTGATCGAGGATCTGCCGAAATAAGGAGACGCAAGATGAAGAAGACAGCCTTTTCAACAGGAGCTTTCTACACACTCGAGACCGCGGATGCACTTGCAAGGATAAGGAAGGCGGGATTCGAGCACGCGGAGCTCATGCCCCAGTGCCAGGAGGACCTCTCCCCTGTCATGCTCAGGAAGGTGTCCGAGATAGGGATCCACATCTCGTCCATCCACTATCCTCTGGTCTATTTCGGCATACTCTACAATGCGAATCCCGGCATGTTCAGGGAATCCAAGGCCTTCTCCGACAACCTTGCAGGATTTGCCAAGGAGGCCGGAACCGAGTTTGTCGTGATCCATCCGGAAGAGGAGTACAAGGGCAGATTCACAGACATACTGGGAAAGCCCATAAATGACAACATACGCTACATGTGTGATGCCCTTGCAAAGGTGGGCGTGACCGTGGCTATGGAGAACTACCCATCGGGCGTCGGCCAGTTCCCCAACACCCTTGATGCATATGTCAAGGCCCTGGGGATACCGAACATGAAGGTCATGGTCGACACCACAGAGGTTATAGAGGGCGGCGGGGACCCCGTAGAGTTCATCTCCAACCTCGAGAATGTCCCATGCCATCTGCACCTGAGCGACTACAAGGACAATGTGAAGCACATCCCTATCGGAACCGGAAAGGTTGACTGGAAGACCGTGTTCAAAGTTCTGAAGGACAGGGGCTATTCCGGATACTACACGCTTGAGCCAAGCTACAAGTACTACCTGGATGACCCTGACGGCCAGCTCAAGAGGGACTATGACTTTATCACAAGCTCTATCTAGATACTACGCCTTCTTCGCCTGCGCCGATGCCGTGGGCAAGGCATCTGAGTTCATGACACTGCGCGACATCCGCATGGAGATCGGCAGTGTCACCGGACTTGTGGACCCAAGGTTCAGCATCACCCATGGGGACATGCCGTCATGGGCTGTGACCGATGACACCGAGCAGAACCTATGGCTTCTGCGGCGCTACCTGAAGGACGGGGACGTCACAATCTCAAACACTGTCGACGAGCTGCTGAAGTGGATCGAAGCCACAGATGCAGTAAGGAAGCACTACATCGGTCCAAGTAGCCTGAAAGCCCTGGAAGGAATCAAAAACGGCGAGGATCCGCTCAAGGCAGGCATCAATGGAACCACATGCGGGGGAATCATGAGAGTCCCCTGCGCCGTCTTCGCCTCCTTGCTTCTGGGAAAGGACCTTGATGCATGCATCTACAATTCGCTGGTCTGCACCCACAACAACTCGGTGGCCCTGGAGAGCGCCTACGGCTATGCCTATGCCCTTAGGCTGGCCATTGGGAACGCCCTTGGGGACAAGCCCGGGGAGACGACGGATGAGGCCCTGCTTGAGGCCGCCAGAAAGGGTTGCAGGACCGGGGTCTCCAAGGCTCCGTGGGAGAGCGCATCAGCCACATTGGCTGCAAGGCTGGACCTTCTGGAGGGGCTTGGCATCAAGGGGTGGACAGACCTCCGCGTCAAGGACTTCCTCTATGGGGTTCTGGGCACCGGGCTTCCGAGCTACGAGACCTCCGGGGCTGTCTTCTGTCTCAATCTCTATTCGGACGATCCCATGAGGATAATGTTCCTGTCAGCCGAATGCGGCGGGGACACAGACACGATAGGTGCCCTTGCATGCTCCCTCGGCTCCATGAGGAACCTGGACGTACGGATACCTGAGGAGATCATAAGGCCTGTAGTAGACAACAACCACCTTTCCGACTTCATAAAGGAATAGAGGATAACCGGAGATGAAACTTGAACGGAATGCCCGGATATGCAGGAACTGCCTTCCCTTCTGGGCTGTCCCATACACAATCTACACCTACTACCTGAGTCTCTTCCTCATGGAGGAGGGCCTCTCGTCGGCCAACATAGCAACTCTGATGACTGTTGCCAACGCATCGGCTCTGGTCTTCTCGTTCATCGCCTCACCAATAGTGGACAGGATGGGCAGAAAGCTTTCGACCTTTGTGTTCGACATCCTCTCCTCAGCCCTGCCCTGTCTGATATTCCTTCTGGGCGGGAACCTTGTGCTTGCCCTCATAGCCCAGGCCATGACAGGCCTGAACAGGATAATGAGCACAGGCTACTATCTGCTGATGATAGAGGACACATCCGACGAGAACAGCATAGCCGCCATGAACTGGTTCAACATAATACTGGTCGGATCAGGGTTGACTACGCCTCTGGCCGGCCTTGTGGTATCCAGAATGGGATTGGTGGCAGGTGAAAGGTTCTTCCTCATAGTTTCAGCAGTAAGCATGACACTTCAGGCCATTGTAAGACAAGCTCTGGTGAAGGAGACACCATCAGGGCTGAAGGTCAGAAGCCAGCATGCGGACTATTCCTTCATGGACATCCTCAAGAGCTATGTAGATGTGATCAGGTACATGGGAAGGAACAGGAAGGTGGCATCGGCCATGACCATCAATGCCATAATCTACGTCTACTACACCGTCGGGACGACCATAAGCATGTTCTTCACCCCGTACTTCTCCGAGTACAGAGGACTCACCGGTGTGACGCTCGGAATGGTGGGTGGCATCTATGCCGGTGGCACCCTGTTCTCCATGCTGTTCATCAATCCCAGGATCAAGCCAAAGAACCTCTACCCCTACACAATCATATCAAGCCTTGTCTCCATAGCCGGCTTCCTGATGCTGATTCTCTGCCCCATGGGGAACACGGTTCTCCTGTTCGTTGCGATAGTTCTGATCTCGCTGAGCTACGGGGCGCTGAAAACCATAGCGGACTCGCTTCTTGCGCTTGAGATGAACAACGAGTACAGCTCTGGTCTGTACTCGTTCTCCTTCGTCCTCTCCTCGATACTGGGAATCTTCGCCATCCAGGGTCTGCAGGCCCTCTATTCGATCAATCCGAACTGGCTCTTCGGTTCAAGCGCAATACTGATCGCACTGGTCCTTCTGGACGCTGTGCTGTTCATCTCAAAGTCAAAGGGGAACCAGTCTGAGGCCTCAGTTTGAGGCCTTGTCCAGAAGTCTCCTGATCGCAAGGGCTATGGTCAGTCTGGACGTTGTTACCGGATTGTTCACCGAATGCCCAAGCGCGTCACAGACCATGTTTATCCTGTACTTGATGGTGTTCTTGTGGACATTGAGGATCTCCGACGCCTTCTGCATGTTCATGTCGGAATCCAGGAAATAGACCTCAAGGGTCCTCAGGAACTCCTGTGAGCCATGCCTCTCCTCCAATGCATCAAGGGCACCTGTGGCAGATGCTATGCTTGCCTCGCCCAGCCTGATGATCTCGTTGCACTGGCGAACAAGCTCTATCTCAGACTCATGGAAGACCTCAAGGGTCGGGAACACAACCCTGGCCGTGGCCTCGTTCTCGTTCCAGATGGAGAACGCGGTCCTGACGTCAGAAGTGGAGAACTTGTAGTCAAGCATAGTCAGATAGACGTGCTCGCAACCAAGCTCATGAAGCCTATGGATTATCTCCTGGCCGCAGCTCTCGAGCAACCTTGCGTCAAGCGGGTTCTTGAAGAACATGACAAGGTCATCGGAATCCCCGAGCGGCGTTCTGTATGGCTCAAGGATTATGTCCGAATCTAGCGGGTCCATGACCTTCCGCACCGCATCGACCATGTCCTTCGAGAATGTGCTTCTCTTGTCGGTGCACCTGATGAACCACGAGCAGTGTATGTTCCTGATGTCTATGTTCAGAACCTCGCTGAGTCTTCTCATCCTTATGGGCTCGTCGTTCAGTATGGCCTTCACAAGCTCGGAGGCAAGCACAGCACTGTGTCTGTTGCTCCAGAGCTCCACGGCAAGCTGGACCGTCTCCCTGGCCATGTCGACCATTATGCTGGTCAGGACCGAGCCGTTCTCTATGAAGAACAGCCTCATCGGGTCCAGACCTCTGTCATGGATCGGAACATACCAGATGTAGCTTCCCGGAATCGGGGAGAACTGCTTCCTCCTCTTCGGATGGTGGGACACGTTGTCCTCTGTCAGGAGATCGGCAATGGAATCGTCGTTTGCGGGCCAGGTCGCGGCTCCAAGGCCGTTGAGGTCCGAATCGGTGAGAATCAGACTCACCTTCAGTCTGTCTCTCAGGAGCGAGAGGACGGAATCCACAGTCTGCTTGTCAGATGGAAGGCTGGAGACATGGCCTATGACCTCCGTCACAAGGCTCTCGTCGTAGTCCATGCGGTCCGAGAGCACCGTATTGCCCACCTCCGCTATCAGGTCGGCATAACGGAGATACATCTTGTCCACGCTCATCACTATCAGGGGGAAGGACAGTTCATCGGCGGCCTTCACAAGCCGCTCATCGACCTTCTTGACTATGATTCCGACGTAGTAGAGGACAAGGCAGGCCTCTCCGGATGCAGCCATTCTCCTGAGGTATCTCTCCTGGAGCCTGACGTCATCCTGCATGTTGGCGAACGAGGCAAGCACCATGTGACCGGAAAGATGGTTCTCGTTCAGTATGAAGTACTCGTCCTGAAGGGACTGTGAGCCCATGTACTCGAAGACGGAGGTGCCGAGCACAACATGTCCAAGTCCACCGCGGCCTCCAAGCACCTTCGCATGCTTCATCGAAGGAAGTCTCAACGTATCCTCAACAGTTACACCCATCTTGCCACCTCATTCCCTATTTTGGTCGTCAGGACAAAACAGACGACCCACTTTTTATATGATAGCACAAAGAGGCATGCATTGTCAGGTCATATTCTAGAGGCTTTTGAGCCTTCTCAGTATATCCTCGACCCTCATGATGGCCTGCTCGACCTGCCTTGAGGCGTCTGAGATCCTGCTCTGGACAAGCAGGTCTGCAAAGAAGCTGTCCATCACATCGAAGAAGGTAAGAAGTCCGCCTATGTCGACATTGATGCTGCCCGAGACGTCCCGGAGCTCACGGTTGAAGACATCAAGGTCGTACTTGGCCCTCTCTATGCAGGACCGTGCATTGTCTATCTTGGAATGCTTTATCACAGAGGACAGGAATCCCCCGCCCAGAATGTCATAGATTCCCCAGTTCCTTGCTTTCCTCAGC